>JBAQJG010000332.1:0-2665 GCA_049300145.1 Chthoniobacterales bacterium
CAACTTGTTCCGCTTTGATCTGCCATATCTCGTCACGCGTGCGCGCAAAACAAAAACGAAGCTCGATTGGGGACGCAGCGACGGATTCTTGCGGTCGCGTCCGTCGCGACTCCAGATTGCGGAGAAAACGATCGATTACCCGAAGTTTGGCATCGATGGCCGGCATTTCGTCGATACATTTTTGCTCGCGCAGTTTTACGACGTCGGCATGCGCACGTTATCGGGCTTCGAGCGTGCCGATGTGGCACGGCATTTCGGTTTTTGCGATGGTGAAGAGTTTTCGTCCCTTACCGGGAAGGAATTGCAACGTGCCTACATCGAGAATGACGAAAAGTTTCGGCAGCGTGCGCTTTGCGCCGTCCGCGAAACGCGCGCCGTCGCCGAGCTTCTCAGCCCGAGTTATTTCATCCAGGCGCAGATTTTCCCATATAATTATCAGGATGTGATCGTGCGCGGCAACGCCACTCGGATCAACGCGCTTTTTCTGCGTGAATATTTCCGGCAGCGTCATTCCATTCCGGAGATGCCGATGGTGCGCACCTTCGAGGGTGGTTATACCGACATCTTCTTCGCCGGGGTCGCGCGCAACGTCTGGCATTGTGACGTAGCGTCGCTTTATCCATCGATCATGTTGCAGTTCGATTGCTTTCCCGCGACTGATCGACTCCAGATTTTCCGGCATCTGCTGACTGATCTGCGCAATTTCCGCCTTGAAGCAAAAGCCAGCATGCGCGCGGCATCGAACGATCCGGCGCGACAACGCTATTTTCATGCGCTTCAAAACACCTTCAAAATTCTGATCAACAGCTTTTACGGTTATCTCGGATTCGCGCAGGGACATTTCGCCGATTTCGACGCCGCCGCGCGCGTCACGCAGATCGGACGCGACCTATTGAAAAAAATGATCGACTGGCTGAACGCACATGGCGCGCAAGTGATCGAGGTGGACACGGACGGCATTTATTTCGTACCACCTTCTTCTGTGGAGGCAGGCGTGCCGCCTGCAAAGCCCAAACCCAATGCAGCCGACACGGCTGCCACTACAGCAGAGGACATCGACAAATTACGTAGTGGCCTGGCGAAAGAATTGCCACCAGGGATCGAGGTCGAGTTCGACGAGCAGTTCGAGGCGATGTTCAGCTACAAGGCGAAAAATTACGCGCTGCTCACGCGCGAGGGGGACGTGATCATCAAGGGTGGCGCGCTCAAATCACGGGGACTCGAGAAATTCCAGCGCGCTTTCCTCGAGGAGACGATCAAGCTTCTGATGCAAGGAAAACCAGAAGCGATTAGCCGACTGCGAGATGAATTCGAGGGAAAGATTCGCGGCCGGGAATGGAGCATCGACATGTTGATGAAGACCGATACACTCCAGGATTCGCTCGAAAAATATCGGGCGAAGATCACCGGCTCCGCACGCAACCGCGCCGCTGCCTACGAGCTCGCGCTCGCCAGCGGCCGTAATTATCGCCCCGGCGACCAGATCAGCTATTATATTACCGGCGCTGGAAAAAAACTTGCCGCCTACGAAAACGCCAAGCTTGCTTCAAGCTTCGATCCGCAAAACCGCGACGAAAATATCGACTACTACATCGCCAAGCTCGACGACTTGATGAAGAAATTTGGAGGACTCGCTGCTGTTACTTCCAACGAGAACCAGGAGAATCTGGCATTCTAGAAGAAATTCGTCTCGATGAGCAATTGCTATGGCCGGCCGGGGGCCTTGGTACCGGAATTGTAGGGCAACCGCTCGGGTTGTCTTTCGTTCGGCAGGCGACGCGCCTGCCCTACAACGGCAGACCAATTTCAACATCGAAATGCGATTTCTTCGCTCCCGAGTTATATCATCATTCGCGTCAGCTCGTACATCATCACAGTGATGGGCCAGGCTGCTACGCATGCGATCGAGGCAAAGAATATTCCTTCTTTGAGATGCTCGCCGCCTGCTTCGGCGCCGAAGTATTCGCGGCTAACTTTGCGGAACGTGCGCAGCTCGGCGATTCCCTTTTCCGCACGTACAGAGGAGCGGCTGAGCGCTTCCGCGGTCGATTGAAAGGAGTAATCCGTTAATGGACAGCTCCGGTGATCGCGGGATGCGCTGTTATCGCCACGGGGGTGGCGCTGATTTGAACTGACTTGAGGTGTTGGTTTCATAAGTTTTTCTAATTGTTCGGTGCTTTGGATTTGGAAATACCCCCGCCGCAGAGCGTCGGGGGAGTCGAACCACTGGGGTGCCGCGAAAGCGGGCTCCAACTTGGCGAGACCTAAACGCGCATCTATGCAGCCTGCCCGCCGTTGCGGGCGGCGCTGATTGGCGCGTTGGTCCTTTTCATCTCCACGCTCCTTACAGCCGTTTTCATGCCTGTCGAGCAGCCCGGATGATTCCAGTCATAAGTTCCTCTCGCGCTGGAAGAAACGATTATTATTTTCCTGTGGCCACGGCACTAACGTAGATCGTCGCCGCGGCGGCCGAACGGACGTGTCTCGAAAGAATTATGGTTTTTCTCAAAAAACCGGTTGCGGCGGCAGCCGTCCTGCTGCATAAGAACCGGCTTTTATGCGGTATTTTGCGCCTCCTTTGGTCGTTATCGCTGGTTCGGTTATCCTCGCTACGACCGCGGTTGGAGCTGGTAGTTTGGCTCCTTCGAAGCCTCGCTTTGTCTTC
>JBAQJG010000333.1:0-5148 GCA_049300145.1 Chthoniobacterales bacterium
CCCTTTGTCTGCCAGTTCGTCGCCATGCGCTGGTCGTACGAAGAGCTCATCGTTGCGCAAGCGAAGCTCAATCCCTTAACCCGGCGGCAGGACCGAGCGCAGCGTGAGATCGACCGGATCGTGGCGGAACATAGGCGGGGTCCTGCGGAAGGTAAGCGGCTCGATGAGCTGAAAGAAACACTTGCGGTTCTTTCCGGCTTGGAAGCGAAATCGGCCAGAGAGCTCGATTATTATCTTGGCCTGGTCGATAACATTCTGGATAGCAAACGGCCCTTTGAGCGTGCGCTTTTCAGGGGCGCGACCGGTCCGGTCACGGCCGAGCAACTTTACCTAAACCAAAAGGTCTCGGATTTGATTTCCAACGCCGAGATGGAGCAAAATGATTATCGGCGTAGCAGCCAGCCGAACGTTTTCTTCGGTCCAGAAAAACGCTATCTCGGCATTAAAGTCGGGGTTGTCTTCTTCAACACCATCGTCTTGATTGGATCGACACTCGTCTTGCTCGGACTACTGCACTGGATTTTACGCCGACAATTAGAGGTGCGACGGAGCTAGATAGAGACAAGTAATTAGTTCGATGTTAGGCGTTGAACGTTGGGCCTTAAATTGTTCAACCAACTATGAGCAGAGATAAAACCACGCGCTTGATCGTCGCCGCCAGTGAAAGCGACGCGGACATGTTGTATGCGACGAGATTTTTTGCGCCCGATCCATTCATTTTTCTTGAGCAAAATGGCAGGCGCACCCTGGTCTTGAGCGATCTGGAGATCGATCGTGGTCGCAAGCAAGCCGAGGCGGACGAATTTGTTTCGTTCAATAAACTGGAGCGCGAGGTGCAGGGCAAAGATCGGTATGCACCGCCTTACGAGAAAGTCCTGGCCCATTTTCTTCGGAAACGCGGCGTCAGATCGACTATCGTTCCAGCAAATTTTCCGCTCGGCTACGCGCAGGAGCTAGCCGCAAGTAGAATCCGGCTCCGTGCGACGAACGGACTTTTCTGGCCGGAGCGCAACGCAAAATCCGAGAAGGAAATCAAAATGATCGAACACGCGTTGCGAATTACCGAAACCGGGCTGAGGCGCGCCATCGAAGTTCTGAAGGCGTCGAAAGCCGGCGCGGGAAAAAGATTGCGCTGGAATGGCAAAACGTTGACCTCGGAAATGCTGCGCGCCGAGATTGATTCCGCGATCTTGCGCGCAGGCGGAAATCCGACGGGCACGATCGTTGCCGGCGCGGATCAGGCATGCGATCCACATGAACGGGGCTGGGGCCCGCTCTACGCGGGTTCGTTGATCATTCTTGATGTTTTCCCGCGCGACATGAAAACCGGATATTTTGGCGACATCACTCGGACGGTTGTGCGCGGACGGGCGAGCGATGGGCAACGAAAACTTTGGGAGACAGTGCGAGCCGGACAGGCGCTGGCCTTGAAAAGAATCAAAGCGGGTGTGGACGGCCTCAAGATTCACCAAGCGATCCAGGAATTTTTCACCGAGCGCGGCTATCCGACTGAAGTTCGAAAAGGCCGCCAAGTCGGATTTTTTCACGGGACCGGGCATGGACTTGGGCTTGAGATTCACGAGTATCCGCGTTTACAAAAAGTCACATTGAAAGATCGACAGGTGCTCACGGTCGAGCCGGGTCTTTATTATCCGGGCCTCGGCGGGGTGCGCCACGAAGACGTGGTCGTGGTGACCAAGAGTGGTCACCGAATGCTTTCGCGTTTTCCCAAGCGATTGGAAATCTGAACGAAGCGCGCAGCGAAGCGTCTAATCCATTGTCATGGCTCGCGCGGACGGGGAAGTGCTGCGCGCACGAAGTGACAATTCGTTTTGATGCACTAAATTAAGATCGACATGTTTTACCCTGGCGGCGGCGGATTTCTTTTCGGGCATTATTGGCTGCTCTACATCGGGGTCCCGATGATCATTGCGCTTTGGGCGCAGTTCCGGGTGAGTAGCGCGTTTAGAAAATGGGGCGAAGTGCGGGCCAGCTCGAACATCACCGGCGCGGAATGCGCGCGGGAAATCCTGGCGGCGGCGCAAATTCACGATGTCGATGTTGTCGAGACAAACGATTTCCTCGGCGATCATTACGATCCGTCGAGCAAGAGGCTTTGCCTCTCGAGCAACGTATTCAACACACCCTCGGTCGCAGCGCTTGGCATTGCCGCGCATGAAACTGGGCACGCCATTCAACACGCTAAAGCTTACGCCCCGCTTATGGCCCGGATGACGATCGTGCCAGTGACCATGTTTGCTTCGCGCATGCTGCCGTTTGTGATCTTTGGCGGCCTCTTCTTTCACATTACTGGCCTGATCACCCTCGGCATCTATTGCTATCTCATTCTTCTGGTTTTCCAGTTGATCACGCTGCCGGTGGAGTTTGACGCTTCGCGGCGCGCGAAAATTATTTTGCAACAGATGGGCATCGTGCAGCCGGGCAGCGAAGTTGCAGGCGTGAACAAGGTTCTCAACGCGGCCGCGCTCACCTATGTGGCGGCTTTCATTGCCGCACTCGGCAACCTGCTTTGGCTACTTTCCGTGCGCGATCGCCGCAATTGATCCGCGCGGGACATTGAAGAAGATGACTTCCATCGCGCTGCCGCCCGCTCGTCGCCTAACCGATTTGTTATCGTCGGATATTGGCGCACGTGCTAAATCTAAGCGCGAGGCGATGAACCAGGCGAGAAAGGACGAAGATCAGCAGCTGGTGGCGCGCACGCAATCAGGCGAGGCCGCTGCCTTTGACCAGTTGGTCGTGAAATACACCCCGCGTCTCTACGGTCTGGTTTACAACATGACCTCGAACCATGAGGACACGAACGATCTTTTGCAGGACGTTTTCTCCAAGGCTTACAAAGCCATTCGCGGTTTTCGCGGCAAGTCGTCGTTCTACACCTGGATTCATTCCATCGCCGTAAACATGACGCTTAATTTCCTCAAGAAACGCGGCCGCCGTTTTCATCTCAGCCTGGACGATGTCGATGCGAGCATTCAGAATGACAAGGAGTTCCTCGAGCTGACAGCGACGAGCAGTCCGGTGCGGGAAGCTGACCTCTCCGAGCTGCAGCGAAGATTGAACGAGGCCATGATGAAATTGTCTGATGAACACAGAGCTGTGGTCACCATGTTTCATATTCAAGGGATGCCCCATGCCGAAATCAGTAAAATCTTGCGCGTTTCGGAGGGAACGGTACGCTCCAGACTTTTCTACGCGAATCGGCAACTGCAAAACTATCTGGACGAATTCCGTAAAAACCCGGTTGCTTAAACCGCGCGGCCATGGACAAATTTGAGGAGAACGAAATTGCAAAGCTGCTCCGGCTGAAACGCTACGAGCAACCACCGCCGGGTTACTTCGATAATTTCCTGCACGAATTTCATCGCCGGCAGCGCGATGAATTGCTCCGCCAGCCGCTTTGGCGGATTTGCCTCGAACGTACTCACGACTTCATGTTCCGGCTCAATGTTCCTTCCCTGACGTCCTATCCGGCGGCGATCGCAGCGGTCTTGATCTGCGCCGCGGTCATCTCGCTCAGGATTTACCAAGAACCGGAAACCGCCAGGGTTGCCGTCCGGAGTCAGCCAGCACTATCGGCGACGACGAATGCAGAAGGAGAATGGACGCTCGCGTCCCCGGTGGCCACGCGGGTTTTCACTACGCGGTCGCTTCGTAATTCCAGTGAAAGCGCCCGCGCTCATCGGGCCGCCCCGCCGCGCTATGTGCTCGATAGCGTTCCCGTGAGTTATGAGCCGACTTTCAAATTTTAGTCGCGCGCCGGAATTTCTTTTCCGGCTTCACTTCGCGTCCTTCTCCAGACTGACCCTTGCGCTGAGTTTCTTGGCGGCGACGGGCCTCGTTCGGGCTCAGGACCTGCCCGCTTCCTCCATCAGCCGCCAAGTTAAGGATGTCTTTGAGCACGCGGCCAAGGCAGTGGTGAAGATTCATGGGGTCGATGAGCACAGCGAAATTTCCGGCACCGGGTTTTTTGTCGACCCAACCGGCACCCTCTACACCTCCTACACGGTTGGCGGTGAAGCGGGAAATTTCACGATCGAGTTTGCGGGCAAAAAATATCCGGCGCGTCAAATTCTGGCCGATATCCGCAGCGGCATGGCCATGTTAAAAGTAGATCTCGCGACGCCGGCGTTGCCGATCGGCAAATCCGAGCAACTCGAAATCGCAACCCCGGTCGTCACTATCGGTTACCCGCTCGACCTGCCCGAAACGCCCAGCTTCGGCATGATCGCCGGGTTTGACCGGAAATATCTCGGCCGCTATTTTTCGACCACGCACTTGCGCGTCAATTTGCCGACCCAGCGGGGAGAGGCCGGCGCGCCGCTCTTGAACTTGAATGGCGAGGTCGTCGGCATCCTGGTTAGCAGTCTGGAGAACAATTCTGCTTGTTACGCTTTGCCGATCGACGCGGCGGAAAAAATCCGCCGCGACTTTGTCCGTTTCGGTGAAGCGCGGCATGGATGGATCGGCGTTAACGTTTCCGAAGCGCCGGCGCCAGTGGCGGGTTCCCGCGCGGAAATGACTGATATTATGCCTGGAACGCCGGCCGCGGATTGTGGGGCCAAAGCCGGTGACATCCTCTTGCAAGTCGGCCGCACAAAGGTGTGCGAGCCCGAAGACGTACTGGACGCTTCGTTTTTCATTACCGCCGGCGACATCGTGCCCATCACGGTGATGCGAGGCAACGAGAAATTGACGTTCAACGTCCAGGCGGATTTTCATCCATCCAGCCAGCGTCCGCCCCTAATTGCGGCGCCGACGATGAATCAAGCTATTCCGCTTAAGCTCGATTCCCAGGTGCAGCGCAGGCCATAAAAGTAGCGCCAGCCTCCGGGTTGCGAATTAGGCCCGACTCGCAGCCGCTCTAACGCTCGAACTTCTCCACATCGCTCAGCCGTTAAGGAGGCAGCGCGGTACCCACCGTGGATTTGACCAGGGCGACATCCGTGGAACTGATCGTGCCATTAGCATTCACGTCCTCGCGGAAATTCGAGCCGCTAACAGTCGCGCCCACTTGCGATTTGGTCAGAGCGACGTCCGCCGCACTGACGGCGGCATTGCCATTCACATCGCCAACCAGCACGCCCATGGAAACGGGAACGTCGCCCATGTGTGTCCCATCGTTCA
>JBAQJG010000334.1:0-7697 GCA_049300145.1 Chthoniobacterales bacterium
ATGTCAACCTCGGCATCGGCATCCCGACGCTCGGGGCCAATTACATTCCTGAAGGCATGAACGTCACGTTGCAATCCGAGAACGGTCTGCGCGGACGTGGCCCGTTCCCGACCGAGGACGAGGTGGATGCCGACCTGATCAACGCCGGCAAGCAAACCATCACCGCGCTGCCCGGCTCGGCCTTCTTCTCGAGCGCCGACTCGTTCACGATGATTCGCGGCGGACACATCGATCTTGCAATTCTCGGCGCATTCGAGGTGACGGACAAAGGCGACATCGCAAATTGGATGATCCCAGGGAAGATGGTCAAAGGGCCCGGTGGCGCGATGGACCTCGTCGCCGGAGTAAAGCGCGTGGTGGCGGTGATGGAGCACTGCGCCAAAGACGGTAGCCCGAAGATTTTGAAACAATGCACGCTGCCCATCACGGGTCTGGGAGTCGTCAACCTCATCATCACCGATCTGTGCGTGTTCGAAGTGAAGAAGGGCGGCGGGCTCGTCCTCACCGAGCTGCATCCTGGTGTTACAGTGGACACCATCCGCGCGAAGACCGGCGTACCGTTCGAGGTCGCGCTCAAGCGTTAAAAATGTGGGAGGGGCCTCAGTGCCCCGAGCGCTGCAACTTAGTCGTAGACTAGTGGCCAAGTATCAGTGACCACATCCTTGCAGCTGGCACTACTTGCATCCCACTGCTCCGGTGACTCCACTAACGCTTTCACCACGGGATTCTGCTCGATATAGTAAGCAACGTATTCAAACTGCTTGGCCGTTTTTACGTGTGTGTCGTAGTAGCCGTCCTGCCAAGCCGTGTCATGTGTGTTGAGGAAACCACCGGTTTTTCGTGCCGCATAGCTCATGAAGTCGTGCATGAATTTGGGGAGCGTCAACGGCTCGTGTAACGCGAAGAGCGCGTGCCAGTGGTCAGGCATGACAACGAAGGCACGGAGGTAAATGCGGTTATGTTCCACCGTGAAGCGAAATGCGGAAACAATAAGCCCGCGTGCTTCTAGACCCAGAATTGCCTCCTTTGGATGTAGTGACTTGGTGATGAAGAAAGTGGCTGATGCATCAATCCAGCGATGCAAACGCAGGTTTTTGGAATGAGCTTGCGACCTCAAGTTGCTCGGGGCATTGAGGCCCCTCCCACATTTTGCCGCGGGCACAGCAGCACCAGCAATGACGCAATGATCCAGCACGCGATCATAAAAACAAATCCCCCGTTAAACGAACCGCTGCGCTGGCTTAGATTGCCGATGATCTTCGGCCCGATGTATCCGCCGATGCTCGCAGTGCAATTGATGAAGCCGACCGCCGCGGCCGCCGCCGAACTGCTGAGAAACGACGAGGGCAGCGCCCAAAACGATGGCAAATACGCCACAGTGCCGAAGCCGAGCAGCGTGAATACGGCAAGGAGCAGCAGATTCGAATGCGGAATCAGAAACCACGCACTCAGCGCGAGCGCGGCGGTTAGTTGAGGAAATGCAAAATGCCAGCGCCGTTCGCCGGTGCGATCGGAGGTCGAGCCGAGGATCAGCATGCCGACGAGCCCGACACCGAATACCAGTAAAGCAAACCAGCTTACGTGGAACACGCTCCATCCGGTGAATCGCTGGAGCATCGTCGGCTCCCAAAACCAAAACGCATAGCCGCCGGTGTAGGTGAAGAAAAGTCCCGCCGTCAGCATTAATACGGCCGGATGCCGCAGCGCCTGCCAAACTGTGACGTGCTCGACGTGTGCTTTGGCCTGCCGCTCTTCCGCAAGGCGAGCAGCCAGCCAGTCGCGTTCTTCAACCCGCAACCATCGCACTTCGTTAGGCCGGTCCGGCAGCACGAACAACGCAATGATTCCGAGCACAACGGCCGGGACGCCTTCGAGCAGAAACAGCCACCGCCATCCGAGGATGCCTAACCAGTGCACACGCAGGATGCTTCCGGCAATCGGACCACCGAGCATGAAGCCGATCGGAATCGCGGCCATAAACCGCGCCACTGCCTTGGCCCGATCCTGGTAAATAAACCAATGCGAAAGATAAACGATTACGCCGGGAAAAAATCCGGCCTCGGCTGCGCCTAACAAGAAACGAGCGCCGTAGAGCTGCAGCGGAGTGCGCACAAAACCTGTGAGCGTTGTGAATGCGCCCCATGTGATCAGCGTTATCGCGAGCAGAAGCCTGGCACTCCAGCGTTCCACCAGTAGCGCCCCGGGAATTTGCAGCGCGAAATAACCGATAAAGAAAATCCCGTACGCCGTGCCAATGACCGAATCCGTTAGGCCAACACCCTTCATCCCGAGCGTCGCGTAGGCGATGTTGGTGCGATCGAGATAGTTCGCGACGTAGAGAAGAAAAAGAAACGGCAAAAGCCGCGCACCAATTCGACTGCGCGCACTTGCCCCAGCGTCTATCTGCGGGGAAGCCATGGGTGCGCGCAGCATAACGCCGTTCGAAATCCTCACAATTTCGAAAACGGATTCGCCACCCAACTGCAAAGCGCTTGCACCGCGCGATGTCCTTTTCGTCGAGGACATCCCAAGACGCGCCATGCAAAAGCGATGCCCCGTATTGTGCGCGTCGCCCACATCGGCGAAAAGCTAGGCGACCTCTTGACGTTCGAAAATCCGGCGAGCCTCGAAGAAATTCGGCGGATAGGCAGGGGCGATTAATTCGCTTTCTCCCGAAAGCTCTCCCTCACCGGCCGCCCGTCCATGTCGCTCGCGTCCTCTCGGCTCCGTTGACCGCAATCGCCCACGCTTGCTACATTGCTGCTGATGAATCGCGCGTTTGTTCACTTATGTATCTTTGTTGTCCTTGCATCCGCCTTGGCTGCAGAAGCCCCGAATTGGGCTGGTGAGTACGCGGACAAGAAATTCCTGAATGGCCAAGCAGTGTTCCAATTGAGCATTGAGCAGTCGGGAACCGCTATCCAGGTTTCGTTCGACGCCGTTTATAACGACGGACATGGTGCAGCTCCAGAGGCCCATGGTCCCGCTAGGGTGGCTGCAAAAGACATGCTGGAATTTAGTTTCCAAGACAGCTTTCACAATGCGGGTTCGGGCACGATTAGGCGCGCGGGCGATGATGTGATCGTGTCTCTTAAAACAACGCGCGTGGCGGATTCGCGGTGCTTGCCGTTTTACGGGCAGAACATGCGGCTCAAGCGCGTGAAGAAGTAAGGAACATAGGCATCCTGCCTGGGCACTCAGATTAAAAGTCCGTCCGCCTAAACCATCGGCCTGAAGCGGCCGACGATCTCTTGCAGTCGACCCGTGATTTGCCCTAACGAGCACACTTCCACGGCTTCGAGTAATGCTGGGAAACAATTTTCGCCGCGATCGACGACCTGGGCGAGTTTGTCGAGGGCGCGTTTCGATTTGTCGGCGTTCTTCTTCTTGAACTTGGTCAACCGCTCGATTTGTAAACGCTGCTTCGAGCGTGGCGTGCGTGCGAGCTCGATCTCCGGCATTTCGTCGGAGCCGTTGCGATAGCGAGTCAAACCGACAATTGGCCGCGTGCCGTCGTAGATTTGTTCCTCATAACGATGGGCGGCGCTTTGAATCTGACTGCGCTGGTAACGATTTTCGACGGCGGCGAGCACGCCACCCAAGCTTTCGATTTGGCGGAACTCATCGAGAATCGCTTTCTCGACGGCACGCTCGACCGCTTTCATTCCCGGTGAACCGCTCAACATGTTCATGGTGTGTTTAAAGATTCCGGATTCCTCAAGCAGGATGGCCTGACCATGCGCGGCCAGGCGGATCCACTCTTCACTCGGAGTCGTAAACGGTTCGTCGGCACTGTTTGAATGACACGAGTTTGTGCCGTTCATGTAGGCGAGCATCAATTCCGCGGCCGTGCGCGTGAGGTTGTTTTTGAACTCAGCGGCAATGAGCGAACGCCCGCTGGTTTGAGTGTGGAGCTTGAACATCTGGGCGCGGGGGCCGGCGCCGAAAACGTCGCGCATTCCGATCGCCCAAATTTTTCGCGAGACACGGGCGAGGGCGATGTATTCGACATCGAGGCCGCAATCGAGAAAGAAGGAAAGCCTCGGGCCAAATTGATCGACGGGAATGCCGCGCGCGGCCAGCAATTCGACGTAGGCGAAGCCATTCGAGAGCGTATAAGCAGCCTGCTGCACTGGAGTCGAACCGGCTTCCCCGATGTGATAGCCGCTGATCGAGACCGGATACCAACGCGGCATGTTCGCAGCCGTCCATTCGATCATGTCGCAGAGAAAACGGAGCGACGCTTCGATTGGGAAAATCGTTTCGTTCTGCGCCTGGACTTCTTTAAAAATATCGGCCTGAATGGTGCCGCGAAGTTTCGGAACAACTCCCGAGCCGAAGCGGCGCTTCGCCGCTGCGATATACATCGCCATGATGATTGGCGCGGGGCCACTGATCGTCATCGATGCAGAGAAGTCTGGCGACCCCAAGTCGAAGCCATCGTACAACCGCACCATGTCTTCGACCGTGTCGATAGCAACGCCGCCCTCACCAATTTTTCCGAACACGCCATCCGCGTCACTGTCGATCCCATAAAGCGTCAAGCCGTCGAACGCGGTGCTTAGCCGTTTCGAGCGTTGATGCGCGCTAAGAAAATGAAAACGCCGGTTGGTGTCCTCGGCGAGCATGAGGCCCGAGAACAAACGCGTCGGCTCTTCCTGCGGTTGCGCGCCGTTCTTTTGCAACTTCGCTCCGTTTGTCGACGTCGATCTTTTATTCCCGTGACCCCCTTGATCGATGTTCTGCAACGACTCGAGATACATTTCGCGGTAGGCGCCATTCAAAAACGGGAACTCGCCCGGCAATCCATCGCCGAACAGATAGCGGGCGATCTCACCGGGCTCATCGATTTCCGGCAGCGCCAGCCGCGGCAGTGGCAGTCCAGTCGGCGCTCGAGTGATCGGCGTTTCGGCTTTGATCTTGTTCCAACGTTCAGCCAGCTCGCGTCCGAATTTTTCGTCACTTCGCGCCCGCTTTACTTGATCGACAACAAACCGACCATGCTTCTCGACTGCCTCAACTACCTGTCCCAGTTTGCTCATGATTTTTTCTCCGATTACGCGCGCCGTTTGCAGTTCATTTTGTTCCTAAAATTAAATCGTAAAGCTCGTCCACGCCAGCGTCGCGATGACGTTTCGCGACGGTTGCGACGATTTGTTGTTTGCGTTTGTTTTGAATGAGTCGCTGCTCAATTTCCAACAACGCCGATTTCGCCCGCTCGAGGTCGGTTTTGTTGACGACGACAATATCGGCGACGTCGAGCATGACAATCTTTTGCAACTGTAAGCGTGCGCCGTAATCGGGATTCATGACGAGGATCGTTTGATCGACAAGTTGGCGGCGGAACGGCAGCGCTTCCTGCCCGGTGCCAACAGTCTCGATGATGACGTAATCGAATCCCGAATGCGCCAGCAGATTGAGACAACTTTCCGTCGCCGGCGACAAACCGCCGGCTTGTCCGCGCGTGGCCATGCTGCGCATAAACACGCGATCGTCCTGCGAGTTAATCATCGTTGCGCGGTCGCCAAGCAACGCGCCTTCTCCGATGACGCTCGGATCGTGCGACAAGATCGCGATGCGTGAATATCGATCTCGCGTGAGGAAGCGCAGGACGAGTTCGTCGATCAGTGTCGTCTTGCCGGCGCCGCCGGGACCAGTAATTCCGATGACTTTCGATGTTCGATGTTTGATGTTCGATGTTTGATGTTTCGCACGCGGCGAACGCTTTCCGGCGGCATCCTCAAGTTGTGTCAGCTTGCGCGCGAGCACGAGATCGGGTTTCAATTTCGCGCGGCTCTTGCGGCGTTTACCGTAATGCTTCTTCACATAATCGACCATGTCGGTAAGCGACGTGCCGGCGAAAAAGATTTCGTCGACGCCTTTGCCTTTCATCAAACTCGCGTCGTCATGCGTGATCGTTCCGCCGCCACCACCGAAGACCGCGATGTCGCTCGCGCCTCGCCGTTTTAATTGCCTAACAACTTCAGCAAAAAATTCGACGTGACCGCCGTTGTAACTGGAAATGCCAACGGCGGCGACGTCCTCCTGAATAGCCGCGCGGACGATATCGCCAGCGTAGCGATGGAAGCCGAGATAGACAACCTCGATGCCGTGTCTGATGAATTCCAGATTGATGGTGTTGATCGCGCTGTCGTGCCCATCGCAAATGGGGACGGCGGTGAGGATGCGAATCGGTAAAGCCATTGGGAGCGAAAAACTTAATGTTTCGACAGAATGAACACAATGCTCAGAATTGCTTTGCCAATGATTCAGTTAATTTTGTGTATTCTCTCAAAAAATGCCTGACCTCAATTTCACTGACAAGGTTGTGCTTGTGACCGGGAGCTCGCGCGGCATTGGGGCGGAGATGATCAATGCGTTTGGCAAACGCGGCGCGAAATGCGTCGTGAATTACGTTGTCGATCCTGCTGGGCAAAACAAAACCGATGCGGAGAACGTAGCAAAGGAACTGAAAGAGCCGCTTGTGATCGAGTGCGACGTGACAAGACCGGAGCAGGTCGAGTCAATGATGAAACAAATACAAGATCGGCATGGTGGGCTCGACGTCCTTGTGAACAACTCCGGGATCATTCGCGACCGCACGATAAAAAAAATGGCGCTGGAAGAATTCGAGAGTGTCGTGCGCGTCAATCTCACCGGCACGTTCACCGTCACGCAAAAAGCGGGCACGATTCTGCGAAGCGGTGGACGGATCGTGAACTTGGCATCCGTCAGCGGACAGATGGGTTTATTCGGGCAAGCGAATTATTCTTCGAGCAAAGCCGCCATCATCGCACTCACCAGAGTTTCCGCGCGCGAGTTCGCCCGTCAGAACATCACCGTTAACGCGATCGCGCCCGGCTTCATCGATGTTGGGATGAGCAAAGGCATGTCGGAAGATGTGACGCAAAACTTTATCAAACAAATCCCGCTCGGCCGCCTCGGCGACGTAAAGGAAATTGTCGATGCCGCGCTCTTTCTCGCCTCACCGATGGCGTCGTACATAACTGGGCACGTGCTCAACGTTAACGGCGGGTTTTACATGGGCTGATCCCCGACCGCTGACTTCGCACCGCCGCTGTCGCAGCTTTGGCGCGCAGAAGGTTAGCCCCATTTCTGAACCAAGAACCAGACCAGGGCCGAAAGCATCGCGGCGAATATCGATAAAATGAGCGCTGCGCGCTGTGACTGACGTACTTTGAATTCAGGCCTCGGAATGTCGTCGTGAATGTGACTGCCCTCGTAAAGCTTCATCAGAAAAAAAGCCACGATGAAGCCGACGGCGGCCCACTTGATACACCCGATAAGTGTTTCAAACATCCGTGTAACTCTAGCGCGAGAAACCGCGCGCTTCAAAACTTCTGCGTTTGATTTCTGATTCCTATCTTCTGGCCTTAGCCGAAGCACGGCCCTAGACGTAAGCGCAACACCCTTTGTCTTAGCAGCATCTAACCTCGCGCCAGGGCCGCTTCCAACCCGTTTGTCTTACGGGCCGGAGGGCAGGTCCCAATTGGGCCCGAGGCTTTACCCCGTCCTGTGTCCTCTCCGCTCCAGCGCTCCAACGCTTCAACGCTGTAACGCTGTAACGCTGTAACAATGTAATGATTCCATTAAATTACCTTTATCTTGCAGCTTCCCCGTCACTTTCCCCGCGCCACCGATTTTTGACTTCGCATTTCACATTCTTCATCCACATT
>JBAQJG010000335.1:0-1909 GCA_049300145.1 Chthoniobacterales bacterium
GGCTAAAGGAGGAGTCATGGATTCCTTTTGCTGGGATCGTTCCCTCGGTGAAATCCGAAATAGGCGAAACAAAGTTTCGTCGAATTGTAGTTAGGCCACTCGGCCTGGGAAGCTGCGCGAAATGGCAAGATTCTGGATTCGGGATACGATCAAAACGCAAGTGGAACAATACAATGAAAGCTAAACCATCAGGCAAACTCAGGGACGGCGCTCAATGCAAGGTCATCGACGGCGTCCATGCAGGCAAGTCCGGAATCGTGACCGACATCAACACCAGCAAAACCGGTCATGTAACGATTACCGTAGTGCAACCAGACGGAGAGCGATTCAAAACTCTCGCGAAAAATGTCGTCATCTAAGTGGAAGCTGCCTAACCATACATCTGAGGTGATCCGTCAAGGATTTGGGTAAGAGTTATTGGTAAGATCTTCAAGCGGCTTTGGGAAGTTGATGATTAACCTAAGAAAAGCCGAAATGCGGAAACGCTGAAAAGCGGAAATCGTCCCTCGTAAAACAGAAGACGATTCTTCTCCCAATCGAAAATGGCGTGCCGAGTGATCACCCGTCTCTGCAAAAGCTACGATGGGACACGACCGGCGCGCTTTTTTGTTTCCATCGATAAGAGTCGATTTTTTCCTTCTGCTGCTGCCCGATGGGTTGGTTCCTGCTTTGCAACCGCAGACTTTAGCTCTTGTACTGTGCGGCGCGAACTTCTCCGACTTCTCCGCAGCGCTCAGGTATTAAGGAGGCAGCGCGGTACCCACCTTGGCTTTGACCTGTGCGACGTCCACCGAGTTGATCAGGCCATTCGCATTCACATCCTCGCGGAAATTCGAGCCACTGACCGCCTGGCCCACTTGCGACTTAGTCAGGCTAACATCAGAGGCATTGACGACGGCGTTGCCATTCACATCGCCGACCAGGACACCCATCGAAACAGGAACGTCACCCATGTGTGTACCATCGTTCACGTTAAAGAGCGTCACCGTGATTGTCTGGACGTTGGTTACCCCTGTCAGATTGACGGTGACCTGTGACCCACTGACGCTGAAGCTGCTCACGCTCCCGCTGCCAGAAGTCACTGAGGCGCTCCCGACCGTGACTGTAGTCGCGAAGTTAATAATCATCTGATAGTCATTTGTGGCCCCGCCGCTGCGGCATTCGATTCCCACGTTGCCAGAAAGTGGCAGCGGGACATCGAAAGTGCCCGCTGCGCCATGAGTCTTTCGCGAAAACGCGCTGGTCAACAAAGGCGCTTCGTTCAGAAACGCATTCCGCACCGATTCCGTGACGCTCTCCGAGCCGTTTAGGTAGCTGCTGGGATAATAACCGCGAGCGCGGACGTAGAAGTTCTGTCCGGTCGGCAAATTCAAACCTGTCAGGGTCCAGTTGCTGCCAGTCGCCGCGCCGTTGCCCAGGGGAGTGTAGGTCACATTGTCGGTTGAATACTCAAAGGTAACACGCGTGAATTGCGGGCTTGAGCCGCCGAGTGTCCAGGTAATGGTGGTTTGCGTCACGGCCAGGTTTTGCAACGCGGCGGAGTCGTTACTCAAACGAGCGAAGAGGCTGCGCGGCTGTCCGCCGATGGTTGTGAACAAGCCGCCCGCTAAAATCTTGCCGTCCGCCTGCACCGCGATTGATTCGACTTCATTGTTCGCGTTCGGGTTGAACGAATCAGCCAAGCCGGTCGTGGCATCAAGCCGGGCGATGCAATTGCGCGGCTGTCCGCCGATGCCGCCGAACAAGCCGCCGGCTAAAATCTTGCCGTCCGCCTGCACCGCGATTGAATTGACACGATGGTTCGCGTTCGGGTCGAACGAATCAGCCAAGCCGGTCGTGGCATCAAGCCGGGCGATGCAATTGCGCGGCTGTCCGCCGATGGTTGTGAAACCGCCGCCCGCTAAAATCT
>JBAQJG010000336.1:0-1916 GCA_049300145.1 Chthoniobacterales bacterium
TACCTGATCAGAGACAAAGCGGTCTTCTCGAATCCTGAAAAATCCTGTTAATCCTTTCTAAACCCAGATGAACTTGCCAGATGTCTGAGGAGACGATCTCGATCCAACAAGCCGAACGCGTTGATCACCAACTTGTCCGCGCGATCGGAATTCCGGCGCTGACGGCGAACATCGTCAATTCGACCATCGGCGCGGGCATTTTCGTTTTGCCGGCAGCAATGGCGAAAGGTCTCGGGCCGGCCGCTCCGCTCGCCTTCATCGTTTGCGCGCTAGCGATGGTTTTGTTTGTCACTTGTTTCGCCATCGCCGGCAGCCGCGTCTCGCTTACAGGCGGACTCTACGCTTATGTCGAAGTCGCGTTCGGGCGTTACGTCGGATTTTTAGCTGGCGTCCTCTACGGACTCACCGCTCTAGGCGCTGTTGCTGGCGTCGTCAATGTTCTGGTGAACTCGATTGCTGTGATCGCGCCCTTTGTCGGCGCTCCGATAATGCGAGTGATCGTCATGCTCCTCGTTTATGGCCTCCTCGTCCTGATCAATGTTCGCGGCGTCCGCGAAGGCGCGGGAGCAGTTACGGTTGTTACGCTGGCAAAACTTTTGCCCGTTTTGCTCTTCGTTGGAGTGGGAGTCTTTTTCATCCACCCGGCCAACTTTACCTGGACAGCGTGGCCGGGCAGCAAGGCGCTAGGCGACAGCGTCATTTTGTTGATCTTCGCCTTCGTCGGAATTGAGGTCGCGTTGATCCCGAGCGGTGAAGTGAAAAATCCGGCGCGGACTGTTCCGCGGGCCGCTTATCTCGCGCTCGTCGTCACGACCATCATTTACATCATGATCCAACTCGTGGCCCAGGGAACGCTCGGGAGCGATCTGGCGAATTATAAAGACGCGCCGCTCGCCGAAGCCGCGTCCAAATTTCTTGGCAACATCGGCCGGACCCTTCTGGTAGCGGGTGCGACCATCTCCGCGTTCGGTTTTGTCACGAGCGATATTCTCAGTTCGCCGCGAATGATCTTTGCCTTTGGTCGCGACGGCGTGATTCCGGCGTGGTTCGCGCACGTGCACCCGCGGTATCGGTCGCCCGATGTCGCCATCATTACCTACGCTGTGCTCGCCTTTGTCTTGTCCCTCACCGGCACGTTCGAACAGCTGGCCGTGCTCTCCAACGTCGCCGTCCTGCTGATGTATCTCCTCTGCTGCGCCGCCTGCTGGTTTCTTGTGCAACGCAATGTGCGCGCTGACGGGCAGCCTTTCGATTTCCCAGGGATGAAGATCGTCCCTGCGCTCGCAATCATCGCCATCATTTGGATTCTCGCGCACGCGACCGTGCGTGAGTTTTCGGTAACTGGAATTGTACTCCTTCTCGCGTCAGGTCTCTATTTCCTACGGGTAAAGGTTCAACGCGTCTGATCGAGACTCGGGGCAATCTCGGTCGTGCGGCTTTATCAATTCTTTGGCGCTTTCAGTTCGGCGAGTTTCTGTTCCGCGCGGGCAACATCTGATTTGTGGCCGCTTCCGAGAGCGAGAAGCTTTTGTTGACGCCGGAGATTAATTTCAGCGGCCTCAAGCTCCGCCTGCTGGCGCTTTGTTGCGGCGGCATGAGCAGCTTCGATTGCGCGGGCGAGACCGACATCCGGTCTAGCCACATCTGATTTGGCGTCACCATTCGATACCTTTTGATCTTGCTGAGAAAGCAATTGTGTTTTTGCCTGCTCTAATCGCGCATTCTCCAAATCTGATTCCAGCCGGACCACTTTCAAAACGCGCGCTTCGGCCTCAACCTTAGCCAGCGCGCCTATTTTGAAGAGACGCTCCGCACCCGCGGCGCTCCTCTTCGCGCCTTCGAGATGTTTCTCAAGGGTGGCTACATCCATAATCGGCGCGGGCCCAGTTGATTTTTCCAACGCGGTATCCGATTTG
>JBAQJG010000337.1:0-2220 GCA_049300145.1 Chthoniobacterales bacterium
CGTTTTAAGTCCGTAACGGGAATACCGACAAAACCGATTTTCTTGATCTTCATTTTGCTCTGCGGAGAAGCTCCAAATCCCCAATTCCCTGGGAAAATCCAATCGCCAAATCCTAAAACACGATCATCCGCTTTTCGAAATAATCGACGAAAAGATTAAGGTTAACTCGCGCCCCTCGGCCGCTAATGCATTCCGAACGTCAATATTGCTCTTCGTCAAACCAGTATCGACCAAATCGCAGGAACAAACGGCTCTCCTTGGCCTCTTTTCGACAAATTTTCACGCGTACCAGAAAATCTTTTTTGCTCAAGGCTTCGCCAGCTTCGATCCAGTTAGCGGCTACCGAGCCAGATGCTCGCACGAGCTGTCGAACATCTTCAGTATTGCTGACTGTTCTTGGCCGCTGCTTCACAAACGCGCGCACCGATTCCGCAAACAGGAACGTTCGATCCTCGAGATCACGTGGTTTAGCGCCGTCTTCCATTTTAAAACTTGGGGTTTGGTTGTTTACTTGGGATTTGGGTTCTGGGATTTGGAACTTGCCGCGGCTACTGCCTTTCGTGCCGCGTCAGCAAGATCGTCCGCCGCGATAACCGCTAGGCCCGACTCCGTGATCAGTTCTTTTCCGGCATCGACATTTGTCCCCTCAAGTCTCACCACCAGCGGCACGGAAAGTTTCACCGTTTTAGCCGCGTTGATGATTCCCTGCGCGATCACGTCGCACCTCATGATACCGCCGAAGATGTTTACCAGGATTGCTTTCACTTTTTTGTCGGCGATCAAAATTTTGAACGCGTCGGTTACCTGCTCTTCGGTCGCGCCGCCGCCAACATCGAGAAAGTTGGCCGGGCTGCCGCCGTAAAACTTGATGATGTCCATCGTCGCCATGGCCAGGCCGGCGCCGTTCACCAAACAGGCGATGTTCCCGTCCAGGCCGATGTAGTTGAGTCCATGCTTTGACGCTTCGACTTCGCGCGGATCTTCCTCCGCGATGTCGCGCATCGCCGCGATCTCGGGATGCCGATAAAGCGCGTTGTCATCGAAATTAAATTTTGCATCGAGCGCGAGCACTTCGCCTTTGGCCGTCACCGCGAGCGGATTGATCTCAACCATCGAACAGTCGCAGCCGATAAACGTTCGATAAAGTCCATCGAATAATTTCGCTGCCGCCTTGGTTTGCGATTGTTCGAACGCGAGTTGCTTCGCCAGTTTGCGCGTTTGAAATGGCTGCAGCCCGGCGAGAGGATCGATTCGCTCTCGCACAATTTTCCCCGGAGATTTGGCGGCGACTGTCTCGATCTCGACACCGCCTTCCGTGCTCGCGACAATCAGTGGCGCAGCCGTCGCCCGATCGAGCAGGATCGCGAAATAAATCTCGCGCGCGATTTCGGCCGATTCCACCACCAGGACTTTGTTCACGACACGCCCTGCTGGACCGGTTTGATGCGTTACCAAAGTCTGCCCAAGCATTTTGCTCGCGACTTCGCCCGCTTCCTTTACCGACTTCACGACATGCACACCACCTTTGAAACCGTTTGTGAAAGTCCCCTTCCCTCGTCCGCCGGCGTGAATCTGCGCTTTGACCACGAGTCCGCCAATCGGACGGACTCGTACCGTGGCGAGATCGACATCTCCGAGCTCCCGCACCACTTGCTCCGCTTCTTCCGGCGTTGAAGCAACTTTTCCGCGCGGCGTCGCGACTCCGAACTTCTCCAGCAACTCTTTCGCCTGATATTCGTGAATGTTCATGCGTTCGGCGCGCGGGGGGTCTGTGCAATTAGCTCGCGTTGCACACAGCGGCAACGATTTTTCTTTTCGGATGATGTGACTAATTCGCGAGTCTCATGGCAGCGGAAGCAGCTGCCAGACGCTTATAAGCCGGTATCGCAGCGATGCCGAAAATGACCATCGCCGTAATACAAATGAGAAATTGTTTGTCGATGCCGGTTTGCGAAAGCGGGCTAACTGAAAGCGATCCGACTAGACCGTAGAGCATCGGAATCACCAGGAAATCCGCGACCGCATGTAGCACAGCCGACGGCTGTATCGACCCGCTATACTTCACCAGAAACCCGTGGACCGCGCTGATCGCGAGAAAAAACGGCACAAAAGTAAACGTCGCATAAGAATGGCTGAAATGATGGTCGAGGAAGAACATGAACCCGGTAATGAGAATCGCCGCCGTCCATCCATGTCTCCGTTGACTCGGCGTAAGCATGA
>JBAQJG010000338.1:0-2057 GCA_049300145.1 Chthoniobacterales bacterium
GTATAATTGTAATATTAAAGCTGAATTTTTTATCCTCGGCGCCCTTCACCGCGGCAACCTGCACCCCTATGAAATTAAACGGCGGCTCAGTAACGCTCTGGTCGAGTGCTACACCGACGTCGACGTCGGCCCCCTTTATTATGCCGTGCGGCAACTGGTCAGATCAGGGGATATCGCGCCGAAAACGAGGCAGAAGGTTACGCGCGGCGGCGAACGCACGATTTATCGAATCACGTCTCAGGGCCGGAACCGCTTTCAGAAGCTTCTACTCGATCAATTTCAGGAAAAGGGAACCGTGGCCCAAACGATTTATCCGGCTCTGCTGTTCCTCCACCTCGCCCAGCTGTCAGCCGTGGCCGAGCTATTGCGTGAGCGCCTGCGTCAGACCGAATCAGCGATGGCAAAGATCAGGGCGATCAAAGAGCAGTTGGGCGCCGTTCTCGGCAGCGGCAATTGTTATCTGATGGATCACCTCATCGAAGTGCGCCGACTCGATCGCCAATGGTTGCGGCGATTGCTCAGCAAGGTGCAAACCGGAAAAGTTCGAGCACCCCAGCCTGCTGCAATCAAGCAGCTGGAGTCGCTCTCGGCGCGTGCGAAGCAATCATCCTGAGAAACGGCCCGAGCCCAGATCGATTCGGATTGGCACAAACATGAGAGCTCTCGCCGTTCGTTGGGCGTAGTTGGTGCTGAGCTTGTGGCTCGTTAGAGTGCATGGTCGTGGAGCCTGACACCATCTCGGCTGTAGCAGCCCGCGCGGTGAAACGGGGTACCGCCGCTAATGGACTATCTAGAGGAATGCTTGGCGATCTCGGTGGCACACTCGGTGCGAGCTAACGGACGATGGTGAGTCGCATCACTGCATTTTGCCGCCAATGTTTAGGCCGACTAACCCGGTAACCTATCTGCCAATACGTCTGCCTTCTCAATCTTCGGCGGCTCCGCCAGTAGTTCGGGCGCTTTCGCCATCAGCGCCTTGGCAACTTTTCCTGACAGGTGGGCGTTTCGTCCGGCATCATCCGGAAATGCGTCGAAGATGGCGAAGGTGATCGGGCCAAGTCGAATGCCGAACCAGGCGGTTGTTGCGGGCTCTTGTTGCACCAAGCCCCGCGCGTCGCGCAGAAATTTGGCGACTTCGCTTTCTTTGCCCGCTTTCGCCTCCAGTTTAACAAATAATGCTTTCGTCGTCATGCCGGGATCTCCTTGTAACTGTTTTGCTGTCCAACTGTGGAGATCGTATCTTTGTTTTAGTTTGAGTCGAACTGAATCAATCCTCAGCTTGATCGGTACGTCCCAACCTTCCAACGGCAAAACCTATGCGCAATCGGAGTCCGACATCGCCGACAATGTAGTCGTTGCCAGCAAGAAGCTGGGGGGTTCTACAAATCCCCCGGACGTTTAAGCCGTGTCAAATTTTTTCGAACAAAATAGTTGACTAGTCGAATAGGGCGTTCCGCGCTCAGAAGCGCGTCGTTTCAAGTTTCTCGATGAAATCGTAGATTCGATTGCCAGTTGGTCCGGCCGGAAAGAGTTCTTGTACGGCCTTTTGCTTGATCTCACCAACTGATCGTGCGCCAGCACGGGTGCTTATCCTGATGTCGCTGCGCACCTGAGTGCGCTGGTCAGAGTAGCCCAAGTTCGGCGGAGGGCTCGCGGTGCGTTCGCTCCCACGGCTGCACCGGGTCGTTCTGCATGGTGAAATCGCGTTTGCGCCCGGGTAGGCTGTACTCGTAAGGACCGCGATAGGCCACGGGCGTATGGATGAAGTTTCCGTGTGGCGGCGGTGAAGGCGCCGTCCATTCCAGCGTGGTCGCTTCCCACGGATTATCGTTCACCTTCTCACCGTGCTTGATGCTCCAGAAGAGATTGATGATGAACGGAATTTGAACTAGACCCATGATCCAAGCGCCCCATGAAATCGGCTTGTTCCACTGAAAGCCGGTCAATCCCCAAATGGTGTGCTCGTTGGCTACGTTCCAGCCCTGCCCACCATCATACCAACGCCGATGCATTCCGGCCATCCCCTGCAAAAACATCGGAAGGAAAATCACGTTCAT
>JBAQJG010000339.1:0-8350 GCA_049300145.1 Chthoniobacterales bacterium
GTTCTACAGTTACAACAGACCGGGGGCGAAGATTTCCGAAGGTGTGCGCGAATCATTTTGGTTACAAGGCATGATGTGCGGGTTCCCTGGCTCCTACTTCTGCATCAAGGCGTTCTCCGAGACCAACCTGACCGACGACCTCAAGAAGTTCGACGTGCCGACATTGGTCCTGCATGGTGACGACGACCAGATCGTGCCGATCGCGGATTCGGCATTGCTCTCTTCGAAGATCATCAAGGACGCCAAGCTCGTAGTCTATAAAGGAGCGCCACACGGCATGTGCACGACGCTTAAGGATCGAGTGAATGCGGAATTGCTCGCGTTCATCAAGCAGGGTCAGCAAAGCTCAAGGAAAGCAGCCTGAATTCAAGACGCCGCGGCAGATCGGGTGATGTCGCAAGCAGTGTGCTGTTGCGTCCTACGCTCGCGCCGTAGCGGTAACACGCAGCCGCAATAACCTTGGCAAAAAACGTATCAGCACCACGCGCAGGCAAATTTAACGATGAAAATATTGGCCAAATTGTTAGTGGCTGTTGTCGCGTGCAGTTTCGCCGCGAGCGTAATAGTTCGAGCCGGCACTCACGACCATGGCGGTCAGGCGAACACCGACCCTGATTGGTCGGAGCTGGTTGCGAGCATGGACAAAATGCACATGGCCATGGGAGCAATAGAGCGATCCGGCAAGAGCGACGTCGATTTTGTCAGATTGATGCTTCCACATCATCAGGCGGCAATCGACATGGCGAAAACACAACTCTTATACGGCAAGGACGCGCAAATGCGCAGACTGGCGCAGGAAATCATCACCGACCAGCAATTAGAAATTGAGTTGATGCAGCGTTGGCTGAAACAACAACACGCAAATTAAATATGAAAACAATCCGTTGGTTTTTGCCTCTTTGTCTATTGACGCCGGCGATAGCACAACAGGCACCCTGGGCGCGGCCGGATGTTCCAATCTCTAGCCACGATCGCGTCTATACAGCCGATCAAACTTCGAACACGGTTTCGGTGATTGATCCGGCCGAGAACAAGTTGGTCGGTGTTATAAAACTTGGCGACCCGGTGCCGGGAGCTTTGAGTCCGCTCTACAAAGGCCAGCTTCTTGTTCACGGACTCGGTTTTTCGCCGGACGGTAAGACGTTAGCTGTCGTTTCGGTCGGGTCGAATTCCATCACGCTGATCGACACTGCTACGAACAAAGTTAAAGGCACTATTTACGTCGGCCGTTCACCGCACGAACCCTTCTTCACTCCGAATGGCCGTGAATTATGGGTGACGGTGCGCGGTGAGAACTACGTGTCAGTAATCGATCCCGCGCGGATGAAAGAGACGCGGCGTATCGAACTGGCCAACGGTCCAGGTATGACCATGTTCGGACCAGACGGCAAATATGGTTTTGTGTGCTCGAGTTTCACTCCGGAGCTCGCGGTCATCGATGTAGCGTCGCATAAAGTCATCAAGCGATTACCGCAAGTCAGTTCATTTTCGCCAAACATCGCTGTCACTCCGGAAAATGACGAAGTCTGGATCACATTGAAAGACGTCGGCAAGGTGCAGACTTACAGCGCGAAGCCACCGTTTGACCAGAAAGCGGTGCTGAATACCGGGCCGATCACGAATCACGTGAACTTCGCGAGCAATCGCAACGGCAAATTCGCGTATGTGACGATTGGCGGGACGAATGAAGTGAAGGCATTCCGCAGAGGCGCGACACCGGAATTGGTTGCAACAATACCGGTAGGAGACCTTCCGCACGGAATATGGCCGTCGGGCGATGGCTCGCGCGTGTATGTCGCATTAGAAAACGGCGAACACTGCAGCGCGATCGATACTGTGACCAATAAGGTCATTGCTAATATTCCGATCGGACAGACGTCGCAGGCTTTGGTATATGTGCCGAACGCAGTCCCCAACGGACCTGGCACAGAAAACTTGACGCCGCTCGGCACCGGTGCCAACACAGCCCGGCTCCGCCTGGAGCCAGGCGGAACCGAGCTGGCCGACGCTCACGCATCGGTGGCAGTGAACTCACTTGGTCTCTTGGATCTTGTTCAGATTGCAGCGAGAGGACTTGCTCCCCAGACGTCCTATCAGGTGTATCTGGCGGAATCCAATCACCCGCCGTTCGGCCAAGTTGAGCCACTCGCGATTCTGAAAACAAATCCGGATGGAGGAGGTATTGTTCAGGCGATCGGACCACTGAAGGTGCTTGCACGGGGTAATCCAAATTCTTCCGCGCCGCAACGGTTTCTGGTTGTTACCGACATCAAGGATTCATCGAAGGTGGTGCTGCGGCAAGCCGGCGCAAACGAACCGACTCCGGAAACAGCTCAAACCCCATAAGCTCGCGTCCGCCAAACAGTAGATAGGCTCGCTCCGAATTAATCACCACGCTCTCTATCTCCAAAGAGGGAGCGAGCATTACCTCATAGGTGGTACCACAAAATCCCCCGGACGCGCTATTGCGGCAGGCCCAACCGCGTGCCTAGCGTGCCAAGGGCAACTTAAGTTACCAAGACGTTCAGCGTTGCGCTGGCGAATCCAAAATGAACCTCTCGTACTGCGTCGAATCCGAGTTTGAGAGCGGGAACGCGGAGATCGTGGAATTTCGACCGCGCCGCAACCGAGGTTCACAAAGCTTTACCCGATGCCGAGAAAATAAAACAAAATTCAGCACAGAGAGAGGATGAAATGAGCATAAAGCCTAAAGACTACAAGACCAGCGTGGCCCTCCCGAAGCGGTCAACGCGCCAGATGAGTACCGAGTCCGCAAAAAGCCAACGCCGAACTACCCGCAATCGCAACGGAGATCGTCGGACGGATGTAGGGCAGCAAACAGCATTCGACGAGAAGCGCGGCATTGACGTGCTTCGTGAACCAGAAATCAACAAATCAACCGCTTTCACTGAGGCCGAGAAGCAAGCACTTGGCATCGTTGGCCTGCTACCCGACGTAACCGAGACCGAGGACTTGCAATTAAGCCGCGTGATGATGCAACTCGGCCACAAGAGCACAGACCTCGATCGATACATTTACCTCACCAATCTTCTCGATCACGACGAGACGCTTTTCTATCGGACCGTGATGTCCGATCCGGCGCGCTTTCTCCCGATCGTGTATGACCCGACCATCGGCGAAGCCTGTCTCAAGTTCGGCCATATCTACCGGGGGCCTCGCGGCATGTATTTGTCGATGACACGTCGCGGCAAAGTGAAAGAGGTTCTGCAAAACTGGCCGCAGAAAGGTGTTCGATTCATCTGTGTGACCGATGGTGGCCGCATCCTAGGTCTTGGCGATCTCGGAGCTAACGGTGCCGGCATACCCATTGGCAAGTTGCAGCTCTACACCGCGTGTGCCGGAGTCCCGCCGCAATAGCTGCTACCAATGTATCTCGATGCGGGTACTAATAATGAACAATACCTGCATGATCCGCTCTATCTGGGCATGCGCAAGACTCGCCCGCCGACACAGGAGCTTTATTCTTTCGTCGACGAGTTTATGGACGCGGTCCAGAGCGTGTTTCCGAAGTGCTGCGTTCACTTTGAGGATTGGACCGGCAAAGACGCTGTCCACCTGCTCGAGCGTTACCGCGACAAGTACTGCGTCTACAACGACGACGTGCAAGGCACGGCTGGGATCACTCTCGCGGGAATGATCAACGCGGCCAAGCTGAAGGGTAAGAAACTGAAGGATGAGAAGTATCTCTTCCTCGGCGCTGGTTCTGCTGGGATCGGCTTGGCCAACCTGCTCTGTTCCGCGCTCGTCCAACAAGGAATGACGCTGCCGGAAGCACAGGCGCACGTTTACATGTTCGACGTTAACGGCCTGTTGGAATCGACCCGCACGGATCTCTTCGATTTCCAAAGGCCGTATGCGCACAAGCACGCGCCGACGCGAGATTTCGTCGCGGCGATCGAGAGCCTTAAACCGACAACAATCATCGGTGTCAGCACTGTCAGCGGCGCATTCACGCAAAAGGTGGTTGAAGCGATGTCGCGTATCAACGAGCGGCCGGTCATCTTAGCTCTGTCGAATCCGACTGACCACGCCGAGTGCACGGCCGAGCAAGCTTATACCTGGTCGAAGGGCAAGGCGATCTACGCGGCCGGTGTGCAGTTCGCGCCAGTTAAGTATAACGATCAGACCTTCCTGCCAGGACAAGCTAACAACTTCTACATCTTCCCGGCCGTCGGCATGGCGATCTACGCTACTCAGGCGAAGCGCGTGACCGACGAGATGTTCATCGAGGCTGGACAAGCGGTGGCGGACCAGGTCCCGGCTGAGTTACTCAAGCAAGGCATGCTCTACCCGTTACAGTCGGACATTCTCGAAATCGAGATTCAAACTGCTGCACGGGTGGCAAAACTAGTGTTCGATTCGGGTCTTGCCCGCGTCGAGCGACCGGCCGGCGACATGGTCTCGTTTATTCGCAAACAAGTCTACAAACCGAAATACGCAAACAGTCTGCCATCGCAGACTCAAACTCGGAGGGCAGCATGATTACACCTAAAACTAAAAGGGCCACCACTCGACCAAGCCACACCGGCTCGTCGACAAACCGGAAAAGCTTAGCATCCGGACCAGCAATAACCACGCCTCGGAATGGCCAATTCCGAGTCGAATCAGATTCGTTAGGCGAAGTCAAGGTTCCGGCGGATCGCTTATGGGGCGCACAAACGCAGCGATCTCTGGAGCATTTCAAGATTGGAAAAGATCTGATCCCGCGGGAGATGATCACGTCTTACGCGACACTGAAGAAAGGCGCGGCCATTGCCAATCATACTGGGAAACGGCTCGATGACGAGCGCTTCCGCCTCATTGTACAGACCTGCGATGAGATTCTCGCCGGCCAGCACCACGATATGTTTCCGTTGCATGTCTGGATGACCGGCAGCGGCACGCAATTCAACATGAACGTGAACGAAGTGATCTCGAATCGTTGTTGTCAGCTCGCCGGAACGCCGCTTGGCAGCAAGATGCCGGTCCATCCGAACGATCACGTTAACATGTCGCAATCGTCTAACGACTCATTCCCGAGCGCGATGAACATCGCGGCGGCGGTGAATGTGAAGCAGCGACTTATTCCGGCTGTTACTGCATTGCGCGATGCGATCGCTGCGAAGGCCGCCCAATGGAAAGACGTGGTGAAGATTGGCCGTACTCACATGCAGGACGCGACTCCACTCACTTATGAACAGGAGTGGTCAGGCTATGTCGGCACGCTCACTGATAGTCTCAATCGCATCGAGAACGCAGTGAAAGGAGTCTATCGACTTGCGCTTGGTGGGACTGCAGTCGGCACCGGCATCAATGCCGCGCCGGGATTTGGGGAAGCGGCCGCTGCTGAAATTGGCAAGCTGAGCAAGCTGCCGTTTGTCAGCGCGCCTAACAAGTTTGCTGTACAGGGATCTCACGACGATCTGGTCGAACTTTCCGGCACACTGCGGACGCTAGCAGTTTCGCTCTACAAGATTGCCAATGACATTCGGCTGATGTCGTGCGGGCCGCGCGCCGGCTTCGCCGAGCTAATCATACCATCTAATGAGCCCGGCTCGTCCATCATGCCCGGCAAGGTAAATCCGACACAGGCCGAGGCGTTGGCGATGGTGGCAGTCCAGGTAATGGCAAATGATGTGGCGGTGGGATTTGGCGGGGCCGGTGGTTACCTCGAGATGAACGTCTACAAGCCGCTCATCATCTTTAATGTCACTCACTCGATCACGATCCTGACAGATAGCTGCACGAACTTCCGCAGGTTCCTCATTGAAGGCACAAAGCCTAACCTGAAAAAGATTAAGGAATACGTCGATCGCTCCCTGATGTTGGTGACTGCGCTCTCGCCTGTGATCGGTTACGACAAGTCCTCGAAGATTGCGCACTACGCCCTGGATAATGACCTTACGCTAAAAGCGGCGGCACTCAAGCTACGCTTCGTCAGCGAAGCTGAGTTTGATCGAGTGGTCGATCCAGCGAAGATGGTTCGCCCTTACGTGGCGAAAGCGAACTGACTAGAAAGCGCAGCTACCACTCGAGAAACTGGGATGAATCATGCGAGCGCAGCCTGGCGGACACCTTGTGTATGTAGTGGGGGCGGCGTTGTCTAGCTTTGCTGTCCCTGCTTTCCCACAGGCGCTTATGGAGGAAACGCTGAGCGGCCCTGACGCTCACGAGACCAGCCCCGGCGCGCGCACCTATCTGCTGGGCGACTGGGGCGGTCTTCGTTCAAAGCTCTTCGATCGAGGAGTTAGTTTCGATTTACAATACATCAGCGATAACCTGGCGAACATCCACAGCGATCAGGACGACCGGTTTGTTAGTTGGAATCGTTTCCGAGTTGCGGTTGACATCGACCTTGGTGGGCTCCTAGGTCAGTCCGACTGGTATTTTCATGCTACTGGACTTTGGCAAGGCGGAGGGCACCTCGACAGATACCTCGGTCTTCTAACGAGTCCAAGCGGCATGTCCAGCTCGCATACTTTCCGCCTAGATTCCTGGTGGGTGGAGAAGCGATGTTTCGATGAGCGGCTTACCATTCGGGTAGGACAATTCGCCGGGCAGGACTTCTACGGTGCACAACACTACGCGGCCTCGTTCATTTTCGAACCGATGGGTTACGCGCTGGGCAATCTCTTTACCGACTTCGAGTCCTTTGATCCTCCCTCTACACCGGCCGCAGAAGTCCGGGTTGTTCCGGTGGAACATTTATATGTGAAATCGATGGTTTTCGCGGAGGACCGTGATCCTTTTGCCCACAATTCAACCGGCTTTGTCCCGCAGTTCCGTGGAGATCCGGTAGGCGTGTTTGAAATCGGATTTACTCCGGGGACGAAAGCGTCGTCAGTCCGCGCCTTCGACAGCGTCGAGACCCGCAAAGGTTACTCCGGCCTTTATCAGTTCGGTGCCTCATACAATCCGGGCGACTTCAAGACCGCGACAGGAAAGACTGAGTCTGGGAACTTTCTCCTTTACTGGATGGCCAGCCAGGCTCTCTGGCGAATCGACCCTAACGACGCGAGAGGGCTGGACGCTACGTTTGCGTTTGATTGGAGCCCCTCGGACCTCAATCGGAACGACAGTGTGCTGACGGCCGGTTTGCGTTTCAATGAGCCGCTGCCGCTTCGGTTTCACAATACGATGTCTCTAGGCTACGTGCGAAACCATCTTAGTTCGGATTTCCGGCCTAACAATGCGACTACTTGGAATACAGAACACGCTCTCGAGTTCAATGTTCTGCTAGAAGTCGCACCCGTTATGATTCAGCCAGTCATACAGTACTATGCCAACGCTGGCGGAAGCTCACGTGACGCTGTGGTGGTGGGCTTTAGAAGCAAGGTGGAGTTCTAGAAAATGCCTTAACCCGCATGAAAGAAAGTGTCTCATGAACATTGGTGGATTAGTAAGTGCGCTGCTCCCGGTTTTCTTCGTTCTTGCACTCGGCTACTTCGCCGGCAAACGCAACGCCTTTGATGCCGACCAAGCCGCAGGATTGAGCAAGCTGGCGCTCACCTTCGCGCTGCCGGCGTCTCTGTTTGTCGGCATGACTGACATCCGCAAAGACCTCCTTCTTCAGCAGGGGCCGCTTGTTCTGGCTTTGATTCTTTCTCATGCCGGCATTTTTCTAGTGGCGTGGTTGGGTCTGCGGCTGGTTAAATCCTTACGCGGGACCGCTTCTATTATCTACGCGCTGGTAGTCGCGACCTCTGCCACTCCTGTCTTTGGTCTCGCTGTCCTGCAACCTATTCTTGGCCCTACTAGTGCCGGGGCGGTCGGTCTTGTAGCGCTCGCCATCAATCTAACTGTCCCGCCAGCGGTCATCTTGCTGGAAATGGATGCAGCGGGTAAGCAGGGCGCGGCAAGTGGTTCGCGAAGCCCGATCCTGACAGGACTAAGCGCCGGCCTGAAATCACCTTTGCTTTGGGCACCTATCCTTGGCGTCGCGCTTGTTCTCGCTGGCGTCCATTTACCGCGCGTTGTAGCCGCCTGCTTTCAACTGATCGGCTCGACCACTTCAGGCGTAGCAGTCTTTGCGGTAGGCCTCGTCCTAGCGGCTCATTCTATTCAACTATCCCCTGCGGTCTGGGTCGGTTCTCTTGCCCGTATTACAGTACAATCCGCAGTGCTATTCGCGCTGCTGCAGCTGCTGCACATCAGCAGTCCGTTTGCTCGAGAGGCACTGGTCTGCTGCAGTTTTCCTCTCGCGACGGTGGCTGTGTTATTTGCCGCACGCTACAAAGCCGTCGAATCGGAAGCCGCTTCTATGCTTCTCGTCTCGACACTCGCTTTGGCAGTTACCGTGCCGACGATCCTTTGGCTGAGCAAATGACTCAGAAAGGGAACGCCGACTGGC
>JBAQJG010000340.1:0-2793 GCA_049300145.1 Chthoniobacterales bacterium
GTCTCTTTCCGACTCCTCGACGTTTTTTGAATCGACAATTATCAATTCCTCCCAGCCCGAGTTGTCAGAGAGCGCGATGCTCATGAGATGGTCGGTCGGGCCGGGGTCAGCGACCCCGGCTACGGGCTCGTCGAATGACAGGACTTCGAGTTGCATCCGCTTGAGCTCCTCGAACGGCAACTCTTTGAAAAGCGTTCGGCCAGTCGTGGTGAGATAATGTTGAACCGGATCGGTGAAAGCAAAGAAATCGCGCCCGGCTTTTTTGAGCCCGTTACGTAGCGCAATCAATTCCTTCCAGCTATCGACGGTAACACGCCAACCGTATTTGAGATCGCCGGAGAGTCTCTCGGCCTCGATGCCAAGATCGACAACATCCGAGTCGCACCAAACGAATGGATGGAAGGGCTCAACGTCGGCGATTGTCGAACCATCCTTTTCACGCCGGTAAGCTTTTACCGTGCCGGTTTCGCCCAACTCAATTGCGACAATCCGTGATGTCGAATCTGCGCCGAAGAGCATCGTGTTCTTCTCAAAGTCCATGAGTCATCCACAGATTGCGCAGATTTTCACAGATTCAAAATCCGAAGGACCAAAGTCTGAGAATCATCTGCTTTAACCTCTTTAATCTGTAGATAAGTCAGAAACGTTCGTTTCGGCGGGCGCAAGACCAGCATGCGAGACGCGTGCGCTACCTTAACGGTTCTGTTATAAGTGCAGGATGAAGATTTGTTCGTTGTCGATCTTGGGTCTGATCTTTTCGGCCTCCGCGTTCGCGCAACAGCCGTCGCTCGAAAACATCGCGGCGAGTGAGCTGCCTTCGTTGCTGGCAATCTACAAGGATATTCACAGTCATCCGGAATTGTCGGGACACGAAGAGCAGACATCGGCGCTGGTGGCAAAGGAACTGCGTGCGGCCGGCTGCGACGTAACAGAGAATTTTGGCAAGTACGATAAGCCGAATCTGAAATGTTACGGCGTTATTGGCGTGATGAAAAACGGCGACGGACCAACCGTTCTCGTGCGCACAGACATGGACGCGTTGCCGGTGCATGAAGAGACAGGCCTGCCCTATGCCAGCAACGTCACGACAAAAAATGACGAGGGAAGAGATGTCCCGGTTATGCACGCCTGCGGACATGACGCGCATATGTCGGCCTTCATCGGCACAGCCCGAGCATTGCAGCGATTAAAAGATCAATGGTCTGGCACAATCATCTTCGTCGGCCAACCGGCAGAGGAAGCGATCGGCGGTGCGCACGCCTTGCTCAGGGCAGGGCTATACAATCGGTTTGGAAAACCGGCCTTCGCCCTCGGATTTCACGACAAGGCCGACTTGGAAATCGGACATATCGGTGTCACGGAAGGTTACACCTACGCGAATGTTGACTCGGTGAATATCACGGTTCACGGCATCGGCGGGCACGGCGCGTATCCGCACAAGACAAAGGACCCGATTGTCCTCTCGGCGGAGATCATCAATGCACTCCAAACGATCGCGAGCCGCGAAGATAATCCGCTCGATCCAATTGTCGTCACGGTTGGCTCAATTCACGGCGGCACCAAACACAACATTATTCCTGACGAAGTGAAGATGCAGCTAACGGTACGCACCTACAAATCAGACGTGCGCGAGCGCGTGCTTGGGGCGATTGATCGGATCGCGAAAGGTTGCGCGATTGCAGCAGGATTTCCGGCAGATCGCGCGCCGACCGTTGAAGTTCTAAAGGACGAATTTGTTCCGGCAACTTACAACAATCCGGATTTGACGAAGCGGCTGGTCGCCGTCTGGAAGAAGGTACTCGGTCCGCAAAACGTCGATATGGTTGATCCAACCATGGGCGGTGAAGATTTTTCCGAATACAGTTTGCCCGATCACTCCATTCCGGCAGTTGATTTTCATATTGGCGCGGTCGATCCCGCGAAGATTGCCGAGTTCAAGAAAGCCGGCAAAGAATTGCCAAGCTTGCACTCGAGCAAATTCGCGCCCGTTCCCGAGCCAACGATTCGCGTCGGTATTGTCGGTATGACGAGCGCGGTGCTAGAACTGATGAAGAAATAATTCTGCGACGCGGGATTATTTCACGCGGATATTTTTCCGCAGGAAGGTCGGGACGTCCAGATCCTGACCCTCCACAATCGTCGGCTCGCTTTTTTCAAAGCGACCACGCGTGGCCGGCTCAAATTGCAAGACCTCCTGCTTGGCTTGGACGGATTTTTCCGCGGCTGGCTTCGCTTCCTCGGTCGGCAACTGCTTTTCCTTTGGAGCGATCAACCGTGGCGCGCTGGCGGGCTTTTTCGCTACTGGCACGGGGGGCAGCGGTTCGATCACAGCCGGCGCCGGTTGCTCAAACGGAACGAGATCAGCAGGCTTCGAGCGCGTTTCAGTGACAGTGGGTTCCGGTACGACGTCGACTTTCGGCGGCGGTTCCTGCTGTTGTTGCCAGACCGGTGGCATCGAAACGCTGCGCTGCGCCGGCTTGGTCTCCTGGAGTGAATCACTATTGGCAGCGAGCGAGCTGATGATGGTGACGCTCAAGCGGTTTCCCATTCGCCCGTCCACCGCCGTGCCAAAAAGAATCTGCGTCTGGTCGTTCACGTGGCGCCCGAGCTCGTGCATCAAGATTTCCACCTCCGATAACGTCATGCCAGGCCCGCCCGCGATCTGAACGAGCACGTGCGCCGCGTTCGCCAACGCGCGGCCGCGATCCAGCAGCGGATTTTTGAGCGCCTGCGCAAGCGCGTCATGCACGCGGTTATCGGAATCGGATTCACCGAAACCAAAGAGGCAACGAC
>JBAQJG010000341.1:0-1615 GCA_049300145.1 Chthoniobacterales bacterium
CGTCCGCACTGACGCCGTTGCCAGAAAAATCGATTGCCGTCCTTCCTCTGGAAAACCTGAGCCACGATCCGGACAACGCCTATTTTGCCGAAGGGATGCAGGACGAAATTCTGACGCGCCTGGCTAAGATCGCGGATTTGAAAGTGATTTCGCGCACTTCGACGCAGCAGTATCAGAGCAAACCGGGCAATCTTGCTGAGATCGCGAAGCAGCTTGGCGTAGCGAACATCCTTCAGGGTAGCGTCCAGAAAGCAGCCGATCAGGTGAGGGTCAATGTTCATTTGGTTAACGTGCAAACCGGTTCGCAGCTCTGGGCCGAGACGTATGATCGAAAGTTGAGTGATATCCTTGTCATCGAGAGCGAGATCGCTAAACGAATAGCGGAGTCGTTGCAAGCGAAGCTGACCGGTCGTGAAGAGCAAGCGTTGGCTGCTAAGCCCACAAACAATCCCGAAGCTTACGATGCCTATTTGCGCGGGTTGGCTTTTGAAGCACGTAGCAACTACTCGAGCGATGCCCTATTTAAAGCCATCGATTTTTATGGGCTGGCAGTGCAGCTTGACCCGAATTTTGCGCTCGCTTGGGCGCGACTTTCTGGTGCGCACGCGCTTCTTTACTTTAACCGCGGCGACACCACTGCCGCTCGCCGCGATGCAGCCAAAGAAGCTTTAGAGAATGCGCAGAAACTGCAGCCGAACTCGCCCGAAACCCTGCTCTTCGTGGGTTATTATCAATATTGGGTGCAGCGCGATTACGAGCTGGCCAAGACCACCTTCGAGCAGGTCAGCAAAATGTTGCCAGGTAACGGCGAGGTCTTGTACGCCCTTGGCGCAGTTGCCCGACGCGAGGGACTTTGGGATGAAAGTGTTGCCTACTGGGAGCGAGGTCTCGCCCTCGATCCGCGGAACACGGCGTTACTGATTGAAGTGGCATGGACTTACGCCGCGCTTCGGCAATTCCCGACAGCGCTAAAGCTCTACGATCGGGCACTGGATATCCTCCCTGATGAGTTATCTTTAATGGCGTTAAAAGCCAGCATCTACCAGGCCGAAGGTAACCTGCAAGAAGCTGCTAAATTATTGGCCCAGGTAAACCCACAAACGAATTCGGACCTGGCTGTTCGGATCAAGCTGGCCCAATTGAGACTTGAACGAAATCAAACTGAGGCCATCCGGTTCAACCAACCCCTAGAAACTCGGCTCCACTTTGCTTTTGGGATCGACAAGGGCATCAAGCAAGGGGGGCTAGCATTAATCCAGCGCGTCGTCGGCGACACCGCATCAGCAAAAGCTGCCGCTGAACAGGCTCGCAATACGCTTGAGCCGCTCAGCAAGGGTCAACCAGACAACGCCTTCATTGCGTCAGCGCTGGCCCTGGCTTACGCCATACTGGACGAGAAGGACTCCGCCCTCAATGAAGCGCAGCGTGCAATCACGCTCGTGCCGACTAGCAAAGATCGACTATCCGGCCCCGGCTTCGAAGAGAACCTGGCGCTAGTTGAGATGATTATTGGCGAGAATGGTCGTGCGATCTCAACTCTCGCGCGGTTGTTACAAACGCCATATGGTGGCTGGCTTTATAGCCCAGCGCCCATCACGCCGGCTCTTTTAAAACT
>JBAQJG010000342.1:0-13432 GCA_049300145.1 Chthoniobacterales bacterium
CCGGCGCTCGAACTCGCGCCCTTGCGTCGTGACATTGAATCCCATCAGATTGCGCTCTTCGCGGCTGGCATACGCTTCCTCCATAATCGTTTTGATCTCGTCCGACGTAAGCTCCGCCGTCACTAGATAATTTTCGTACGGAATGAGGTTCCAGACCTCGTTCACCGTTTTCGGTCCGGCGACAAACGCAGTTCCGTCATCGAAGACGCCGTGGAAGACTGCATCAACGATCACATCTCGATCTTGCAACGCCTCCACGATCGCCGCGCCGATCAATCGTTCGACATCGCTCGGCGCGCCCGGACGACCGCGCGCATGCAGCGTTTTGGCCAGTTCGCCAATCGGTTGCGCCAGCGCTGCATTCGATTCGTCCAGTTGCGATTTTGCGCGCGAGACAACTACAGGATCGGGATGGATGCGACGATCCATGAACTCACAACGCGCTTGTCGATGCAGCAGCCTCTTTGATGCGCGGTCGAAGACAAGATCGACACGGCCCGCGTAAATTCCGAAATGATCTGCCTGCGTAAGCAATACGCCATTGGTCATGCGACTGGAGATTGCTTGATGCGTGTGACCGGCTATGAACACAGCGGTCTCCGGGAATTCGCAAGTCAACGCCATCACATTGTTCGCAAAATCATCGCCGCCCGTGCGCGTCTTTAGCCCCATGTGACCTGTGAGCACGATCGCATTGGCTCCTTCGTTTTTTGCTTTCCCGATGGCGCGGCGAACCGGTTCAACCGGATATTGAAAATCGATCCCGCGGATAAATTCCGGGCGAAACCAAAACGGCATACCCGGCGTCGTGACTCCAATGATCGCGATCTTGATTCCCGCGACCTCCTTCATGATATAGGGCTGAATTTTCGCGAAAGGGTTTTTCGCATCCAAAATATCGCCAGCCCGTCTTCCTTCCACCAACGTATTCGCGGCCAGCACCGGCATCGTCGATTTTTCTACGGCATGCAGAAACGGTTCGATACCCCAGTCAAACTCGTGGTTGCCAACGACCCAAGCGTCGTATTTCAAATGATTGAACAAGTCGATCATCAGCTCACCCTTGGTGCGCAAGCCAACATCGGTGCCTTGATAAACATCACCCACATCGATCACGATCGAATTTGGATTTTGCTGGCGCCAATACCGGATTTGCGTCACGCAACGCGCCAGACCGCCGAGGTTCGAATTCCCGTCGTAATCGGACGTAGGCAAAATGTGCCCATGCAAATCAGTCGTGTGCAAGATCGAGATGGAGACGGTGTCGAAATTGAGGGGCGCAGCCGCACACGCCACACTTGGAACTGCGCTGATTAATCCCGCTCGGCTAACGAGCTTCAAAAAATCGCGTCGCGTCCAGAATCTGTCCGGATGAAGCATCGCCTTACCTTCCGTATTCATCGCCATGCTAACTGCGCAACGGCGTCACCTCAACAAAAATGCTCAGGGCTGCCTCACCATCTTGACCGTAAGATATTTGCTGTGATGATGCACGTAAGCCGCAGCTGCGCTTCTTTTTTGCGATGGGAATTATGCTGAGCGAAAATTCTATCAAGGACCTAAAAACAAACCTCAGAGGCGGACTGATAGAGCCGGGCGATCAAGCTTATGATGAAGCCCGAAAGGTCTACAACGGAATGATACACAAACGGCCGCGTCTGATTGCCCGCTGCGCGGATGCCGCGGATGTAATTCACTCTGTAAATTTTTCGAGAGAACATAATCTGCTTCTTGCCATGCGCAGCGGAGGACACAACGCGGGCGGATTGGGAATTTGTGACGACGGATTGGTCATCGACCTTGGGCCGATAAAATACGCGCGGGTTGACCCCGCCGCGCGGACAGTCACGGTCGGCGCAGGATGCACGTGGGGCGACGTGGATCATGCGACGCACGCGTTCGGGCTTGCGACCCCGAGCGGAATTATTTCTACGACTGGAGTCGGCGGGTTGACACTGGGTGGAGGCATCGGTCACCTCACCCGTAAATGCGGGCTAACCATCGACAACCTGCTGTCAGCCGATGTGGTACTGGCTGATGGAAAATTTGTAAAAGCGAATGCCGATGAGAATCCTGATTTGTACTGGGCTCTCCGTGGCGGTGGCGGAAACTTCGGCGTCGTGACTTCCTTTACCTTTAAGTTGCACCGTATCGATACCGTCTATGGCGGTCCGATGCTATATGAGTTGAGCGAAACAGCAGAGGTGATGAAATGGTATCGCGATTTGATTGCAACCGCTCCCGATGATTTGAACGGTTTCTTTGCTTTTCTCACTGTGCCCCCCGTCGCTCCGTTCCCCGAGCGTCTTCACATGAAAAAAATGTGCGGCGTCGTTTGGGCATATACAGGCCCACTAACGAAAGCTGAAGAAACATTTAGGCCCATTCGCGCTTTCAAGGAAACCGCCCTCGACTTTGTAGGCCCGCTGCCGCAGCCGGCGTTGCAAAGCATGTTCGATGCTTTGTATCCTCCGGGCTTGCAGTGGTATTGGCGTGCGGATTTTGTAAATGAGTTACGTGATGAGGCGATTGCTCAACACGTTCGTTTTGGCAACGCGCTGCCGTCGATGCACTCCACGATGCATCTGTATCCGATCAACGGCGCCGCATCGCGCGTCGCGAAGAACGATACGGCATGGAATTACCGGAATTCTACCTGGGCGCAAGTAATGGTCGGCGTTGATCCCGATCCGGCAAACAACGAAAAAATTATTTCATGGACGAAGAGTTATTATGACGCGCTGCATCCGTATTCAGCCGGCGGAGCCTATGTAAACTTTTTGATGGGGGATGAAGGAGAAGAGCGTGTGAAGGCAACTTACGGAGATAACTACGAGCGATTGGTTGCCATCAAAAACAAATACGATCCTGACAATCTCTTTCGGGTGAATCAGAACATCAAACCCGGCAAGAGAAAGTCGGAAGCAGCTGCAGCGCCTTAGATAGTTTTTTGCGGCAGTAGCTAAATCTCAGGGAGCGGACCGATGAACGCTGATGAGTTGAGGTCATTACAGGCGCCCATTAAAGAAGGGTATCGACAACGCCCAGAAACTGCGTTGGTCACGTTGCGAGCGGAGGGGCGCATCGGTGAGGGTGTCACCTGCAAAGTGGAAACGGGAAAAGCACTCGTAGAAGCCGGACTTCATCCTGCGACAGGCGGCGATGGAATCGGCGAATGCTCAGGGGATATGTTGCTGGAGGCATTAGTCGCGTGTGCTGGCGTCACCTTAAGCGCTGTCGCTACTGCCCTGGGTATCCCCCTGCGCGACGCGACGGTTCGCGCCGAAGGCGATCTCGATTTTCGCGGCACTCTGGGAGTGTCCAAGGATGTCCCGGTCGGATTCAAGCAGATTCGTTTGCAATTCGATTTGGATACTGATGCCGGCGAAGAACAGCTCGCTACCCTGCTTCGTCTGACAGAACGGTATTGCGTCGTTTACCAGACGCTTAATCATCCTGCCAAGATCGATGTTTCGCATCGCCTTACATCGCGCTAAACTTCGTCGATATGCCGCTCTACATGGACATTCACGAACTTCACGGGGCTACCCCGGAAGATGTCGCGAAAGCTCATGAGGCCGATGTCGAGGTGCAGCGAAAATACGGCGTGGAGTACCGCAAATATTGGTTTAACGAAAGTTGCGGCAAGGTTTTCTGTCTTGTCGATGCACCAAACGCAGAGGCAGCGAACCGCGTGCACCTTGAAGCCCACGGCATTGCTGCCGAAAAGATTATTGAAGTACAGCCTGAGCTTGCAGAAGGATTTCTAGGCGGCGTGGAAACAAATGCGGCGGGAGCGGTCCTCATCCCGGGTGGCGGAACCAATGCGCGCGATCCAGGGATCAGGACCATTCTCTTCACAGACATTGTCGAATCGACGATGTTGACTCAAAGATTCGGTGATGACGCGGCTATGGCTCTGCTCGATCTGCACAACACTGTTGTTAGAAACGCGTTGGCCGATTTGGGTGGTCGCGAGGTCAAGCATACCGGCGACGGTATTATGGCTGCCTTCCTGTCGGCAGCGGCAGCAGTTAAATGCGCATCCCGGATTCAAAACGAATTTGCCGGGCACGAAGACAATCGCCGGGAGCGCCCGCTCAAAGTTCGCATTGGCGCTGCCGCGGGGGAGCCAGTCGAGCACCATGACGATCTTTTTGGATGCACCGTTCAATTGGCGGCGCGGCTCTGCTCTCATGCATCGCCCGAACAAATCGTAGTGTCGAGCACGATTGCTGAATTGTGCCTGGGCAAGAACCTTTTATTCGAAGATCTGGGAGAAATCGCGCTTAAAGGTTTCGATCGGCCTGTCCGCGCCCACGCTGTCGTATGGGCCAGCCAATCGCCGCAAACAGCGAGTTGAGAATTACCGCTGCTCATGCAGCTCGAAGGCATTGACCATGTAGCCCTGGCGGTGCGCGATGTCGAGCGTTCCGCACAATGGTATGTCGAGGTCCTGGGATTTGAGCGGCGTTACAGGGGGATGTGGAATAGCATCCCGACGTTTATCGGAAAAGGTGCCACTGCCATTGCGCTCTTTCCAGCGCGCAACATTTATGAATCATCCTCCCCGCGCGCCGCTAGGATCGACATGTTACATCTCGCCTTTCGCGCCAATCGCAACGGTTTTCTCTCCGCGCAGGAAGAACTCAAGCGCCGCGGCATCAAGTTCGAATTCCAAGATCACGAGATTTCTCACTCGATCTACTTCCGCGATCTCGATGATCACGAACTCGAGATCACCACTTATGAGCTGAAATAACCGGGCACCTTAGACGAGATGTCAGTAAATTTTACGTTTGACCTGATAAGCGGCTCGGGCATTGCCGATCAGCTTGGCACACAGTTTGCACATCTCTACACGCTAGGGGTGAAGTGTGGCTGGAACTACAAACACCTTAAAGCCATCGCCCTCAACCGTGGCCTATTGTGTGTACCCAGAAAGCGCAGAGCAGGAAGGAACCTTTCCGAGATTCTGGGCTTTCGCTTGCCGACGCTGTAGAATGGCTGTCTCAGCGCGGATGCCCTTACCGAGTATCTTGGTCTGGGCGTTTCAAGCTCGGATGAGGATCCCCCTCACACCAAGATATCGCTAGATGACCTACTGGGAGACTGCAAATCCATTGATGAAATCAAGATAAAGGTGATTAATGGGCTGCAAAAAGGCTGCGGCGCGCGGAATGCTTCATCCGAACCACTTCTGTGGGTCACGATAGATCGCTCATTTCACAGTAAACTTGATCGTATCCACAAGCTGCTTGGGATGTCCTACGAGCAGGTTCTGGATTTTGCAGGCGAAACCTTTCTCAAGCCTAGATTGTCCGACAAGCAAGCGCGCCCGCTCATCACTGGATATCTCCGCAAAAGTGATGAACAGGTTGCTGTCATACACCTGCGATTGGGGGACAGTCTCTATCTCGCGACCGCAAAAGGCTGCATAATACTGCACGGATTGCGGAGCTACCGGACAGTGTCCGAATTTTGCGAGAACGTTAAAACAGTAGACGCCAGCCGCACGCCGCGGTTCGATCCGTATCTCGTTAGCTACCAAGTTCAAAGAGAGCTTATGATTCGGGGAATTCGTTTAGACCATTGCTACTTAATATCCGACGGCTTCGAACTCTCAAGAAAGGCACTCAAGATCGCGGGAAGCAGGAGAACAACGCCGCGTGATTTGTTTTTGGCAGCCAGACGAAAAATCGACGAACTGGAGCAGCAATTTTCCCAAGCATTTCACTGGATACCGCGAGAAAATAGAGTAATCGGTGAAGGAGACTATGAAACTGTCCAGTCGATAGAACTCATTCGCTTCGCGGACCTGATTCTCTGCAACAATGGCGGCTTTAGCTATGTCATCCATCGTCTTTACCAAGAGAGGAAGTCCGGCACGTCTTTTGTTTTTCTGAATCGAGAGCAACTACTCTAGATACTTCGGCCCGCGATCAGCCGGGGCGATCCCGCATGCATACCGGTGCGCTCCTCTGCGAAAACCCGACTTAGAGTGCCTACGCTGCCATTAACACGCCAAGACCTAACCACTCGATGAAGCCCAGGGGCCCCATCTCGAAATGAGTTTAGTGTGTTTGCCACAACACCCCGGATTTCATCTAGGTGCCCGGCTTCCCTAGTGCGATTGAAACTCGTTCGTTGCCCACACTCACTCGCTCCTACCCTCGTCGTGTTACCTTCTATGTCGCTTGGCCCGCCGCTCCATTCGCCAGGCTCACGCACTCCCGCCGGAAAGTTGTTCAACGCTACCCGTGGCTTATCTCTTTCTCGTTAGGCCGCTGCCATCGCGCGGCTCTAGTCTTGATTCCTATTAGCGCAAAGAAGAAGATGAGATGCCCATGAAAGCTGCCGTATTGCGTGCGCTTGGAAAACCGCCTCGCTTCGAGGAATTCCCTGATCCAAAACCGAGTCAGGGCGAAGTGATCGTCCACGTCAAAGCCGCGTCGCTGAAAAACATCGACAAGATGATCGCCCGCGGTTCGCACTACGATAGCCATCGTGAACTGCCGGTGGTATGCGGAAGTGATGGAGTCGGCACCCTTGACGATGGGACACGAGTGTTTTGCGGCGGATCTCGGCCGCCGTACGGGATGATGGCCGAGCGTACCGTCGTACCCCGATCCTGGTGTTTGCCAATTCCTGACGGAGTCGATGACGCCACCGCAGCGGCCCTGCCAAATCCCGCCTTATCTGCCTGGCTTTCGCTCGTCTGGCGCGCACAACTCAAGCCGGGCGAGACGGTCTTGATTCTTGGCGGGACGGGAGTGGCGGGCAAACTCGCCATCCAGATAGCCAAGCACTTGGGCGCCGGACGTGTCGTTGCCGCCGGACGCAACGAGCAAGTGTTAAAGACGTTGAACGATCTGGGTGCCGACGCGATCATCCACCTCGACCAATCTAACCAGGAACTTACCAAAGCTTTTATTCGCGAAGTCGGCCACAAGCCTTTTGATGTCATCATTGACCATCTATGGGGTTATCCTACTGAAGTGCTGCTTGGTGCCTTAATCGGTCATGACGTGAAGGCTGGCGCATCCAGAATCCGCCTCGTTGAGATTGGTGAAATGGCCGGGCCGACCATCGCACTTCCTGCCGCTGCATTACGCAGTTCGGGGCTCGAGCTGTACGGCAGCGGCGGTGGCAGCATTCCGCACTCAGCCATCTTCGACGCCTTCCCGCAGGTGTGGGCGCTGGCCGCCAGTGGCAAACTCAGCATCGATACCGAGCAAGCTCCGCTCGCCGACGTGGAAACCGCTTGGCAACGCGAAGACTTACCTGGTCGCAGACTCGTCGTTATCCCGTAAGCAACTGCCAGGCGGGAAAAATGTTTTTTATAACAAATGAGAATGATTCGGATAGCGGCGACAGAGACTTACTCTAGCAAGCGGCCTAACCATGCGCTGCAGCGAACCCGGCCATCGCGCTCCGGTTGCAATCCATGCGTCCCGCGGGCCGGGTCGCTGAGCTTGGGTCGTTAGGCCACAAACGCCATGTTTTTCCCGCCGCTCTATCTTATTTTGGACGCCGGGTTACTAATTTCCGAGCTTGCTCTCGTTTGGCGACGACGTGCTTCCCGCGCTCCGAGCACGCGGCTAGATCGGGGCTCTCACCTGTGGCTCTGGGCGGTAATTGTCGGATCAATCACCGCCGGTCATCTTGCCGGACTTAGCAACCTGGGTCCGAGGTTACTCCCCGGCCTCCCCTGGCGGTGGTTTGGAGCGGGTCTCTTTGCTGCCGGCGCGGCATTGCGCTGGTGGTCCATCGTGCACCTGGGCCGTTTCTTCTCGGTGGATGTGGCGATAGCGTGTGACCACCGAGTGGTGGGAACCGGTCCTTACCGCGTTGTGCGCCATCCTTCCTACACCGGTTTGCTTCTGCAGTGTGCCGGCCTCGGGGTAGTGCTTGGCACGGCACTCAGTTTGTTCGTTATTATGGTTCCCACGTTCCTTGTCCTATTCCACCGCATCCGAGTGGAAGAAAGAGCTCTCCTTGCCAACTTTGGAAATGATTATGCAGCCTACACCCGGCGCACCAAACGACTACTGCCGGGCATATTTTGAAAGGCACACCCGCATGGCCTAACCAATCGCTGCAGCCAACCGCTGGCCAGTCCATGACTACACTGAAATCTTATGAGAGAGTTTTCGATAATCGCAAACCTCGGCTGCGTCAGCGGTAACTGAGCCTCTGTCTCGTTAGGTCTGTGCGCGCGTTTATATGTAACCTGGCGTTGATCAGTCTTTCAGCTACCGCCGCGACTCCAGTCCATGTCTCCCCGCTTGGAGCCTACCAGAAGCGCCTCGATGATAGTATCGGTCTGCGATGGTATTTCAACGTTCACCCGAACGAGCGCGGGTTAACCCCCCGCACAGTGCGGATTCAGTTTGCTATAAGGGCAGACGGTACGATTCAGAACCTACGTCTTGTATCGAATACGTCGGATAAGTTCTATCCCCGCCTCGTACTAGACGCCGTCAGGCATGCTGCTATACCTCGACCGCCTCGTGAATTTTTTAAAGATGGCAGGCTCGAACAGAACATGACCTTCACACTTTACCCGAAAAAAGACCTAATCCGGCGCTGGAGCCAACGGCTACCCGCCGTGCCTTCACATTTTCGATGATTAAAACCTTCAGCTTGCATTTGACGCTCGGTGTCGGTTGCCGTAGCTGATCTTGTTCTCGTTCGGCAGACTCGACAGACCCAATGATCGCAATCGGTGAGTGAGATCGATGAAGAAAGGCGTGACTAGCGGAAAGCGACTGAACCATGAGCCACCGACCGTGACAGCGAAGCTCGGATGGCGGTACCACCACATCGGGATTCCACACACGCAGCCTCGTGCTCAGGAGCATCATGTCGCGCACCTCGGGGTTCACGTCGCCGGTTTTGAGACCAGTCCCTACGGGATCGAGTGGATCCGGTTCGAACCGCATTGTCACGTCCCCGAGATCGTCAGAATCGTTCCGCACATCGCCCCTGCCGTCGACGATTTGGACGAAGCCCTAAAAGGTAGAGAGATTTTGATCGCACCGACCGAGCCATCGGTTGGAGTTCGTGTTGCGTTCATACTTGACGATGGAGCACCGGTTGAGCTGCTACAGTTTTACGCGGCCAAGGCGGTCCGCCCAAAGACAAGGCACGCTGCCGAACAACGCGCTGCACCTGACGACGGCGCGCCCGCAAAAGAAATGCGCCGTCGCAGGTGAGCGCGAACGTTAGGCGCAACCACTTGGAGGTGTGTTAGACATCGAAAGGAGTGCACCGATGTATGTAATTGTGGGAATCACTGGCCAGATTGGAGGCGTCGTCGGACGCGCCCTTCTCGGAGCAAGACAATCAGTCCGCGCGGTCGTGCGAGATGCTGGCAAAGGTCGGGAATGGGCTGGTCGCGGATGTGAAGTCGCCCTCGCCAATGTAGAAGATGTTGCCTCGCTCACGGCTGCGTTTCGAGGGGCCGAGGCTGCTTTTGTGATGGTGCCATCGAATTTCGACCCGTTGCCCGGGTTTCCTGAGGCACAGGCCATCGGGGTGGCATTGAAATCCGCACTGGAAGCTGCGCTACCGGGGCGAGTGGTTTACCTTTCCACGATTGGGGCACGGGCGAGCCAGTCCAATCTTCTTACCCAGCATGGGATAATCGAGAAGGCAATCAGCACCGTGGGAGTGCCGTTTACGGTCCTTCGTCCGGCTTGGTTCATGGAGAACTGTAGCTGGGATGTAGCTCCGGCACGGGAGCGGGGTGTGATTCCGAGTTTTCTTCAACCGCTCGACAAACCGATACAGATGGTGGCGACAGCGGACATCGGGAGGGTGGCAGCCGAAATTCTTCAAGAACAGTGGAGCGGTCACCGCGTGGTCGAATTGGAAGGACCAAGGCGTGTGACGCCAAACGAGGTTAGCGCAACTTTCGCTGAGCTCCTGGGCAGTCCGGTGCGGATGGAAGTTGTGCCGCGCGAATCTTGGGAGACTCTTTTTAAGTCGCAGGGGATGAAGAACCCGATGCCACGAATCCGAATGCTGGACGGGTTTAACGAAGGATGGATTGAATTCGAGCGTGGTGAAGCTGGATCACGAAAGGGGAGCGTGACTTTGGAATCCGTTCTCAAAGTGCTGATCGAACGGCAAGGTGGCGTGCGTTGAGCGTTTCGGCTCCCGGCGCTAGGCTCAACGCTGTGCAAAACCTCAAAACGCCTAACACTGCGCTGGAGCCAACGGCCACTACGCCTTGAGTTTTGGATTGAGCAATGAAGATTGGATGTCATTATTGCATTCGGAGCCTGGCCGACCGTGGCCGTGGCTCAGCTTTGGACCGTTAGGCGTTGCTATGCGCCTCGTGTGAATGAAAGCCATTTTCGCCCATCGTGAGTTCGATCATCTATCGCCAGATTCACCCGTCGGAGACCGCAGCCGTGTCCTCTCTTGCGCGCGAGGTGTTCGAGCAGTTTGTCGCACCGCATTCCCAGACCGAGGGCGTCGCGGAGTTTCACCGCTACGCTTCTGCCGAGGCCCTTTCGCAGCGTCACAAGTCCGGTCACATCACCTTAGTTGCCGAGCACTCAGGCGAGTTGGTCGGCATGCTCCATTTGCGCGAGCCTCGCGACGTCTCCATGCTCTTTGTTCAGTCTTCCCGGCAGCGGAGCGGCATCGCTCGTGGGCTACTCGCCGCTGCGGGTGCTCTAGCTGGCGATACGGATTGCGAGTTCACTGTCAGTTCTTCACCGAATGCCGTTTCTGCCTACGAGGGTTTAGGTTTTCGTATCACTGGCTCGGAGCAGTGCGTTCACGGCATTCGCTTTGTGCCCATGCAACGTCTCTCGCTCAATGACCGCAACGCCTAACCATGCGCTGCGGCGAACCCGGCCATCGCGCTGTGGTTGCAATCCACGCCTCCCGCGGGCCGGGTCGCTGAGCTTGGGTCGTTAGCGGTGAATCGGGGCCGAGTAGCTTTTAGAAGTGCCGGGATTTGGAAAAACGTTGATGAACATGGAAACAGTTAATGTCTGGGCGCAGCTGATCGCGTCCCTCGGCGTAATCATCTCTCTCTTTTACCTCGCGGCGCAGGTCCGGCAAAACACGCGCTCAGCCCGCGCCATTGTCGTTGATTCCTTGGCCAGGTCGATGCATGACCTTGCCTTTGAGATCGCGCAGAACGACGAGCTCTTAAAGCTCGCGACGACAAGCTTGCAAGACTGGAATAGCGGGACCGAGCTGGAACGGGCGCGGTTTGCATCTTTCATGCTCGGCTATTTCAAGCTATTCGAGAATGCTTGGTTCCAAATGCGCAAAGGGACGCTCGAACGCGACCAGTGGGAAGGCTACGACGCATTTCTACGCAGCGTTTGGATGCGCCCCACAGTCAAAACATGGTGGTCCATGAGACGGACGTTCTTCGCGCCCGGCTTTCGACAATACGTCGAAAGCTGCAAAGAAACGCCCAGCGTCCCTTCACTCAGCGAGCTTGTGCAGAGGGAAAATCGATGAAGCCAAGCATCTAACCGATCGCTGGAGCCAACCGCTGGCCACCGTACTGAAAATCTGAAGGCTGAATTATGAAGGATGAAGTGAAAGCAAAGCTCGCCGCCGCCAACGGTGGCTCAGCTCCGTCTCGTTAGGCCGCAAAATGAAGATTCGTCTCGCTGAGAAATCTGAGGCCGAAACCATCAGCCGATTCGTGTCTGAACTCGCAGTGACGCACATTGGGTCAACCCTTCAGATTGAAGGTTTGGAGAACCTACTCAGAAGTATGGATGTAGATTCGACGATCACGCGAATGACCGATGGATTCCCGCACTGGGTCGCCCTAGAAGGTGGTGCGATTGTCGGGATTGCGGTGGTTAAGCCTCCCTCGCACATCTATCACTTGTTCGTGCGTTCAGATCGACAGCGAAGCGGAATCGGGCGACGGCTCATGAATGAGGCGCTATGGTTTATTTCCGATAGATGTGGCAGAGCGACCGTTACCGTGAATTCTTCGCTTAATGCAGTGGATGCCTATCGCAGATTTGGGTTCCGAAATGCGGGCGATGAGGTGGTTGACGGTGCCGGAGTTCGCTTCCAGCCGATGTCGCGAGATTTACCATCGCGTGCCTCCTGAAGCAGGCCTAACCAAACGATGGAGCCGATCACGAGCCCCGTACTATCCAGCTTTCCATGAGTTTAACCCGTCAATTCGCAGCCACGCGCGCCATCGCTCGCAGCGGCTCAATTTGTTCTCGTTAGGCCACTCGCTCAGCGTAAATGACACCTCCGATGCAACTTGTGCCGCCCGCGCTTGATCGTTTGCCGAGCTACGTCGCGGCATTGAAGCGAGGGTGGTCGCCCGACAACATCAAAGGTGCCGCTGCTTCTATCGAGGAACTTGCGCAAATCGAGAAGGATCCCCGCGCATTCGTTGAAAGCTTAACTGATCGTGAGGCAAAGGGCCCGCCGATCGTGCTGCCGGACGGAACGACCGCAGCGCGCCTTCCGGGATTTAGACTTTGGCTTTGGGACACCGAGTTCTGCGGCTCGATTGGTTTGAGGTGGCAGCCGGGCACATCAAAGTTGCCCGCTCACGTCCTCGGACACATTGGCTACGCGGTTGTGCCATGGAAGGAAGGCCGCGGCTATGCCAAGTTAGCGTTGAAATTAATGTCGGGGCATGCTCGCGCTGAAGGGCTGCAACACGTCGAGATTACGACGAATCCAGACAACGCCGCTTCCCGCAGGGTCATTGAAGCCAACGGCGGCGTGCTCATCGAGCGGTTCCAGAGGCCTGCGCAATATGGCGGTACCGATGCTGTGCGCTATCAAATCGCACTCTAGCTCGCGTCGCGAGTGGCCTAACCACGCGTTCAACCGGACCCGCCGGTACCCCCTTCTACTTGGCGAACGCTGGTGGCAGCGGGCCGGTTAACTTGGTCTTGTTAGGTCTATGCGCGCGCTCGAGCGATTGATCACGGCGATATTGCTCGCCGTAGTCTTGGCAGGTTCTGCCGCTCACGTCGGTGGCCGCGTGGTAGACATCAAAGGCGGGCCAGTTTCAGGCGCGCGTGTGAAGATCGAGGGAATCTACGGTGGCATGCTGATAGGCGAAGGCGCCTTCTCTGTCCAGGCGGTCACGGATTGTGCGGGTAGGTTTACGGTTGTGCTCCCGGAAGTTCGTGGAGATGTCACTGCCACATCAGCCGACGGAACGAAAAAGGGCCGAGCACCTATTTCGAAAGAGGTTACAGTAGTTTTGCGATGGCGTTCAGACCTAACCAGGCAATGAAGCCAACTCCGAAAGCTTTCGCCCGCCACGGCGGGCAGGCTGAGCAGGCTGGCCCCTTGGCGAGATACCTTCACAGTGTTTGTCACGACACCTGGATTTCATCCAGGTGCCCGGCGTCCCTAGTGCGATTGAAACTCGTTCGTTGCCCACACTCACTCGCTCCTACCC
>JBAQJG010000343.1:0-2064 GCA_049300145.1 Chthoniobacterales bacterium
CGTCCTTCGCCATCCCTCCCGCATCTAATGTGCTAGGCTTTTACTCATACCTTAGGACGCGTGTCCTTAGAGGGGCTTCTGTTTGATCAACACTTTGTTAGGCAAGGTTTTCGGGACGAAGAACGAGCGCGAGGTCAAGCGCCTGCAGCCCCGCGTTGCGGCTATCAACGCGCTCGAGCCGGAGATGCAGAAGCTTTCTGACGACGAACTCCGCGCCAAGACTACCGAGTTTCGCGCCCGCATTCAGGAGCGTCTCAGCTCGATCGCCGACGAGCCGGCTGCGGATCCTGAGCACCCAGATATTGATCTCCCGGATACTGACCGTCAGAAGGAAATCGAAGCGCAGCGCAGCGAAGTGCTCAAGGTCGTTCTCGACGAACTGCTCGAAGAGGCATTCGCCGTCGTCCGCGAAGCTGGACGGCGCGTGCTCAACATGCGGCACTTCGATGTGCAATTGATCGGCGGCATGGTTCTGCACGAAGGCACCATCGCCGAGATGAAGACCGGTGAGGGCAAGACGCTGGTGGCCACGCTCCCGGTGTATCTGAATGCGCTCAGTGGACGCGGCGTACACGTGGTTACCGTCAATGACTACCTGGCCAAGCGCGACTCCGAATGGATGGGCAAGCTCTACGGCTTTCTCGGCCTTAGTGTTGGCGTCATCGTCCACGACCTCGACGATGAGCAGCGCCGCGCCGCCTACGCCGCTGACGTGACCTACGGCACCAACAATGAATTCGGTTTCGACTATCTGCGCGACAACATGAAGTTCGATCTGCGCGATTGCGTGCAGCGCATGCACAACTTTGCCATCGTCGACGAAGTCGATTCCATCCTGATCGACGAAGCCCGGACGCCGCTCATTATTTCGGGCGCGAGCGAAGAGTCGACGGACAAATACTACAAAGTGAATCGCATCATCCCCAAGCTCGAAAAGGGCGAAGAAGTGGACACGCAGCCGGGCGAGCCCAAAATCATGACTGGGGACTATGTGGTTGACGAAAAACACCGCAACATTACGGTTTCTGACGAAGGCTGGGAAAAAGTCGAAAAACTCCTTGGCATCGGCAACATCGCCGACCCGGAAAACTGGGCGCTGAAACATCACGTTGAAACCGCCGTCAAAGCGCATGCGCTCTACAAGAAAGACGTCGAGTACGTGGTCAAAGACGGCGAAGTGCTGATCGTGGACGAATTCACCGGTCGCCTGATGCCGGGCCGCCGCTGGTCCGACGGGCTGCATCAGGCGATCGAAGCCAAGGAAAATGTGAAGATCGAGCGCGAGAATCAGACCCTCGCCACCATCACGTTTCAGAATTATTTCCGCATGTATAAGAAACTGGCGGGCATGACGGGTACGGCGGAAACCGAAGCGCCGGAATTCGACAAGATTTACAGGCTCGAAGTCATCGTCATTCCGACGAATCGCACACTGCTGCGCAAAGAGAATCCGGATATCGTTTATCGCACGGAGAAGGAAAAGTATTTCGCGGCCGCCGACGAAATCCAAAGGCTGCACGACAGCGGCCAGCCTGTTCTGGTGGGGACGACCTCGATTGAGAAGTCCGAGCGCCTTTCCGAACTACTGAAGAAAAAAGGACTGAAGGATCACGTGGTGCTCAACGCGAAGTACCACGAACGCGAGGCGGAAATTGTTGCGCAGGCCGGGCGTAAGGGCCGGGTCACGATCGCTACCAATATGGCCGGCCGCGGAACGGATATTCTGCTCGGCGGCAATCCCGAATTCATGGCCAAGCAGGAGTGCGTGAAGAAGGGAATCGCGCAGCCGATCCGTGCCGCGCAAGGCAAGATCGAAGCCGACGTTGACGATCCCAACCGCACGGTTTGGTACTACGCCGGTAATGAGTTTGCAGTCCCGACCGATCAGTGGAACGAAATTTTTGCTCGCCACAAAGTCGACACCGATCGTGAACACAAGGAAGTGATTGAGGCGGGCGGGCTGCACATCTTCGGTACTGAACGCCACGAGGCGCGCCGGATTGACAATCAGCTTCGCGGGCGCGCCGGCCGCCAGGGCGATCCCGGCTCCTCGCGCTTCTATCT
>JBAQJG010000344.1:0-10604 GCA_049300145.1 Chthoniobacterales bacterium
GGACAAAGGCCTCGAGGCTTTGCGGGGAATCGCCGTGCTCGAGCTTGGCCAGCAGCGCCACCAGTTCGTGGACGCTGCTATCGGCCTGTTGCGCGCTGGCTTCGAGCAAATCGAAAAATTTTTCGTCCTGCCCCAGCAGCTTGCGAATCGAGAACATGACATTAAAGCATCGCTCCGCGCATGATGAGCAGCGCAATGCTGAAATAAATAATTAATCCAGTCACGTCCACCAGCGTGGCCACAAACGGCGCGGATGAGGTCGCCGGATCGGCGCCCACCCGGCGCAAGATAAATGGCAGCATTGAGCCGGAGAGCGAACCCCAGAGCACCACACCGATAAGCGCCAGGCCGACCGTGAGGGCGACCAGCGGCCAATGCGGCCCGTACAATTGTCGATGCATATAGCGGTCACCGACAACTGACCAGAGGGCGACGCGCCCAGCGCCGATCACTCCCAGGATTATGCCGAGCGACAAACCGGCCCGAATCTCGCGACTGGCCACTCGCCACCAATCGCGCAGCGTCACTTCGCCGAGGGCCATCGCGCGGATGGTCAAGGTCGACGCTTGCGAGCCGGAATTGCCGCCGCTGGAAATGATGAGCGGCAAAAACAACGCCAGGACCACTGCCTTGGCGATTTCGTCCTGATAATTTGCCATCGCGGTGGCGGTCAACATTTCGCCGAGAAACAAGATCACCAGCCATCCGGCGCGTTTCCGCACCATGCGCCAGAGCGAGATGCGCATGTACGGCTCGTCCAGCGCTTCCATGCCGCCAAACTTTTGGATGTCCTCGGTGGCCTCTTCTTCAGCGACGTCGAGCATGTCGTCGATCGTCACGATCCCGACGAGCACGCCGGCTGAATCGACCACCGGTAGTGCGGTGCGATCATACTTGCGGAAAATATTCAGCGCATCTTCCTGCGAATCGTGCACGTTCAGCGTCACGAAAGTTTTTTCCATCAAATCGCTCACTTTGTGTGCGAGCGGCTTGAGCAAAAATTCGCGCATCCGCAGGTCGTCGATCAGCTTGCCGCGTTCGTCCACCACGTAGATGACGTTGAGCGTCTCGCTGTCCTGACCATGCTCGCGCACGTAATCGAGCACCTCTTGCACCGACCAATTTTCACGCACCGCGATGAAATCGGGCGTCATCAAACGGCCGACGCTGCCCTCCGGATAACCGAGGAGCGCTTGGGCGGTGCGCCGTTCGTCCGGCGTGAGCAGTTTGATCAGTTGCCGGGCCGCGGCGCTGGGCAATTCCTCCAGCAACGCCGTGCGATCGTCCGGCGACATTTCGTTGAGGATGCCGACCACCTGCTCGTGCGCCATTGCGTGCAACAATTTCTGCTGCGCATCCAGATCGAGATATTCAAAAACGTCCGCCGCCAGCGCATGTGGCAGGACGCGAAAGATGATCACCTGCTCATCTTCCGGCATGTCGAGAATCACTTCGGCCACGTCCACGGGGGGCCATTCGGCAAACAACTCGCGTAACGCGCCGAAATTGCGCGCATCGATCAGGCTCTGGATTTCGGGGATGAGAATTTTGCCGACCATAAATCGCAGCGGCCAAAGGCCGGTCGAGTTCTAACATTCACGCTTGTTCAGCGCAACGGACAAGAGGCGTAGTAGGAGAGGTGGAGTATTGGAGTAGTGTTCGTTGGCTCGAGTCTTCCTCATCACTCCAGCATTCCAGCATTCCACGATCAACCTCCACGCTTGGAATTTGCGGGAAAAGCAGTGAAGATAACTCAGATGCCCGCGACCTTATCCAACCCGATGGTTCAACGCGAAATTGGCGACGATCATGTTTGCCTGCTCACATTCGATCGCCCCGAATCCGGCGCGAATATCTTTGACGCCGCGACGCTCCATGACCTCAACCAACACCTCGATCTTATCGAGAACGATTCTTCGTTGCGCGGCTTGCTCATCACCTCCGCGAAAAGATCAATTTTTATCGCGGGCGCTGACTTGGCGACACTGCTCCGCCTGGCCAAGACCGGCGAGTTGCGTGCTTTTATCGCGGAGGGTCAGCGTGTCTTTAATCGCCTGGCTGCGTTAAAAATTCCGACTTGTGCTGCGATTCATGGTGCGTGTGCCGGTGGTGGTTACGAGGTCACGCTGGCGTGTGATTATCGCGTCGCGTCAGATGATCCGGCAACGCGCATCGGGTTGCCGGAAACTACGCTCGGTTTGGTCCCGGCCTGGGGCGGCTCGACCCGCCTGCCGCGTTTGATTGGGGCGGAGCGCGCCGCCGAAGTAATTCTGAAAGGAAAACTTTTTTCTGCGCGAGAGGCGTTGAAACTTGGTCTTATCGATGAGGTTGTCCCTCGCGACAAGTTCCTCGAGATCGCACGGAAAAAATTACTCGATGGCAAACGAAGAATTTTGTCGCCGCCGAAGATCGACAAGGAAATTCCTGTGCCGCGCAATCACAACCCGGCACCTGCTCGGGCTCTCGAAGTGATCAAGAAAGGCCTCGCCGGCTCGGTCGATCAATCACTCGCGCTCGAGCTCGATGCGATTGTCGATCTCGGCGAGACGGAATCGACCCAGAACTTGATTCGTAATTTCTTTCTGGCCGAGAAGTACAGGAAAGGAACGTCGAAAACTGCGCCGGCAAAAGTCGTGCACGCGGCGGTGATTGGCGCCGGCGTAATGGGCGCCGGGATCGCGCAGTGGCTCAGCTCGCATGGGGTCACGGTGATTCTACGTGATGTCGGTCGCGAACCACTCGACCGCGGCCTGGCTGCTATCGAGCAAACTTACGCCGACGCAGTTAAACGCGGTTTGATCAGTGAAGAGAAAGCCAAAGAAGGTCGAGCCCGCATCGTGGCCTGTGCGGTTCCTATCGAGCTGCGCGATGTGCAAGCCGTCATTGAAGCCGCCTCAGAAAAGATCGACATCAAAAAGGAAATCTTCCACGAGCTCTCGGATAAAGCCGGGCCGAAGACGATCCTCGCCACAAATACCTCGGCCTTGCCGATTGGCGAACTGGCTGGCGTAACGAGTTCCCCCGATCGGGTGATCGGTTTGCACTTTTTCAATCCGCCGCAGCGGATGAAACTGGTCGAAGTCGTCATCGGCGAAAAGACTTCGGAGGAAACGCTCGCCCGATCGCTCGCATTTGTGCGCCGGATCGGAAAGCTGCCGGTAGAGGTGCGCGACCGTCCCGGCTTTCTCGTCAATCGTGTTTTGTTTCCTTATCTACTCGAGGCCGCGGAACTTTTCGAGGCGGGAATGGATGCGAAGCAGATCGACGATGCGCTTGTTGCCTGGGGAATGCCAATGGGGCCGTTGCGTTTGATCGACGAGATCGGCGTGGACATCACGGTTGACATCGCCGGGACGCTGGAAAAGGCCTACGGCCGTCGCGATCACGCTCCCGCCGTCCTGCATTGGCTGCGCGATGGTGGACTGCTCGGTCGTAAAACCGGAAGCGGTTTTTACAAATACGAAGGCAAAACGCAAACTGCGAATGAAGCGCTCGAGAAATGGCGTAGAAGCAACGCCCCGACGCGCAGTTCCAAACCAACCAGCGGCGAGGGCGCCGCTTCCACTTTGGCCAACCGCCTTGTGTTTCTCATGGTGAATGAAGCCGCGCGTTGTGTGGAAGAAAAAGTCGTCGCGTTGCCCGAAGATGCCGATTACGGAATGATCCTCGGCACCGGATTCGCACCTTTCCGTGGCGGACCGCTTCGATTCGCCGAACATTTCGGTTTGAACAAAATCGTCGATGAAATGAATCGACTCGCGCAGAGCGACGAAAAATTCGCGCCATGCGAAATTTTGAAGAAACACGCTCGCGACGGGACGAAATTTTACGAATCATGAAATCGCCGCTCGAGGCACCGGAGAAATCCCGCAGTCGCGGGACTCAGGAAACCAGCGCCAAGTCCGCCGGTCGGACGGACTCGTCCGGTGGCGAGCCCGAAAAGCTGGCCGCGTCTGTCATCGACACTTCAAAGATGTCGGAAGGCAAGCGCGCCGCGCTGGAGCTGGCAGAAGCTTCGCGAGATCCGCTGGACGATCGCGGCAGTTTCGCGAGCAATCTTTTCATCGGCCGCTACGATTTCGCGCGCATCCATCCTTATCCCGAGCAGAGCGCCGAAGACCGCGCCGCCGGAGAGGAGTTTCTAGGAAGTCTGAAAAAATATCTCCGCGAGAACATCGACGCCGACGAGATCGATCGCACCGGCGAGATTCCGCAGAAGAACATCGACGACCTTTTCGCGATGGGCGCCTTTGGCGTGAAAATTCCGAAGCAATACGGCGGGCTCGGTTTGTCGCAAGTGAATTACGGGCGCGCGGCGATGTTGCTCGGCAGTTGGGACGCAAATCTCACTGCGCTCGTTTCTGCGCATCAATCGATCGGCGTGCCGCAACCATTGCTGCTCTTCGGCACAGAAGAGCAAAAGAAAAAATACCTGCCCCGGGTCGCGCGTAGCGAAATTTCGGCATTCGCGCTCACCGAATGGAACGCCGGCTCCGATCCTGCGAACATGAGTCTGCGCGCCGATCCCACGGAAGACGGCTCCGCCTTCATTATGAATGGCGAAAAACTTTGGTGCACGAACCTGATCAAAGCGGGCGTGCTCGTCGTCATGGCGAAGACGGCGCCAAAAATCGTCAACGGTAAGGAGCGCAAACAGATCACCGCGTTCATTGTCGATGTCGATTCGCCTGGCCTCGAGATCACGTATCGCTGCCGTTTCATGGGGCTGCGCGCGCTCTATAACGGCATCGTGAAATTCACGAACGTGCGTGTGCCGCGCGAAAACATGATCGCAAAGGAAGGCCAGGGATTGAAAGTCGCGCTCACAACCTTGAACACCGGGCGTCTGACGATCCCAGCCGCGTGCGTCGGATTAACCAAACGCTTACTCGAAATCTGCCGCAAATGGGCGAGCGAGCGCGTGCAATGGGGCGTGCCGATTGGGCAACACGCTGCCATCGCAGGGAAGATCGCGGAGATGGCAGGCAATGTTTTTGCCATGGAGGCGATGACGTTTCTGACTTCGTCTTTGGTGGATCGCAAGGCAGGCGATCTCCGCATCGAAACTGCGATGTGCAAAATGTGGGCGACGGAAACGACCTGGAAAATCGCCGATGACGCAATGCAGGTGCGCGGCGGCCGCGGTTATGAGACGGCGCAATCACTCGCCGGTCGCGGGGAGGAGCCGATCGCAGTCGAACGCTTTCTGCGCGATTGCCGCATCAATCTCATCTTCGAAGGCTCGAGCGAAATCATGCGGCTCTTCATCGCGCGCGAAGCGCTCGACCCGCACCTGAAAGTCGGCGGCGCGATTTTCAATACGCAATTGCCGATGTCGGAGCGCGCGAAAGCCGTTTTCACTTCCGGAAAATTTTACGCTGGCTGGTATCCACGCCAGTGGCTGCCCGGCGGCGCGGACAAGATCGACAACTTGCATTCCGACTTGCAGGCGCACGTCAATTACGCCGCGCGCGCAAGCAAACGGCTCGCCCGCGGATTATTTCATGCCATGGCGCGCTTCGGCCCAAAACTCGATCGTCAGCAACTGTTGCTTTCGCGCTTTGTCGGCATCGCCACCGAACTTTTCGCGATCAGCGCGACCTGCTCCTATGCGCAATCGAAGATCGAAGGCGGCGCGGCGCACGACGAAGTCCTTTCGATCGCGAATTATTTCTGCCGTTCCGCCCGTTCACGAATCGATCATCACTTTGCCGGCACGCGCCGCAACGTGGACAAGCGTGGCTACCAGCTGACGCAGGACTTGCTCGCGGGTAAACACGAAATTCTGCGGCGCGGGATTGTTTAAAACTGTAGCGGCGCTCTATGAGCGTCGCATTATTCGAGCGACGGTCATAGACCGCCGCTACAGAAAGGCCTTCGGTTGACCAATTCTCCACTGAAAGCTAATCTCAACGGATGAGTATGCCGCCCGTGCTCACGGAAGCGGCTTCACCTCGAAGCCGCGGTGCAAAGAGCGAAAAACAAAAACGTATAAAGCCATCGAACGTTCTGAAGACGCTCGAGCCGCACATTCTGCTCGACGGTTTTAAGATCGTCATCGACTTGGAAAAGAGCCGCGGCTCCTATTTATATGACGCGGCGACGGGACACCGCTTGATCGATCTCTACGGTTTTTTCGGTTCGATGCCGGTCGGGTTCAATCATCCTTATTTCGACCGCAACGCTGTGAAATCCGATTTGCTGCGGGCGGCCAAAGTGAAGATCGCAAACTCGGATGTTTATTCCGAAGCCTATGCCGAATTCGTCGAAACATTTTCGCGCGTCGCGGGATTGCCGCTGCTGGAACGTTACCTGTTCATCGAAGGTGGAGCGCTCGCAGTCGAAAATTGTTTAAAGGCGGCGATGGATTGGAAAGTGCGCAAAAACATGGCGGCCGGCCATGGGGAACGCGGCACGCAGGTGTTGCATTTCCGTCACGCCTTTCACGGCCGCACTGGTTACACCATGAGTCTGACCAACACCGACCCGCGCAAGACCGATTTGTTTGCCAAGTTTGAGTGGCCCCGCGTTTCCTGTCCGCATATTGATTTTTCGCTACCGGAATCCAAGCGCGAAGCCGACGTGATCGCGCGCGAAAAGAAAGCGGAAGCGGAAATCCGAAAATTCATTGATGACCACAAGATCGACATCTGCGCCATCATCATCGAGCCAATCCAGGGTGAAGGCGGCGACAATCATTTCCGCGGCGAATGGCTCAGGAAGATGCGGGAGATTTGTGATGAGAACGAGGTCCTTCTCATTTTCGACGAAGTGCAATGCGGTATGGGTGTGACAGGACGCACGTGGTGCTGCCAACATTTCGGCGTTTTTCCCGATCTGCTTGCCTTTGGAAAAAAGGCGCAGGTTTGCGGAGTCATGGCTGGCCCGCGGCTTGATGAAGTGAAGGACAACGCGTTTCGATTGCCGAGCCGGTTGAATTCAACCTGGGGCGGAAACTTCACCGACATGGTGCGCTCGACGCATTTCATGCGCATCATCGAGGAGGAACATCTGGTCGAGAACGCCGGGAAAGTGGGCGCGCATTTCCTCGATCAGCTTCGCGCGTTGCAAAGCGAATTCGATTTTATTAAGGCGCCGCGCGGTCGCGGTTTGTTCCTTGCCTTCGATCTCCCCGATTCGAAAACGCGCGAAGAAATGTGGAAAGGTTTGTTCGATCTCGGCGTGCTTGCGTTGCGTTCCGGCGAACAATCGATCCGTTTCCGGCCGGCGCTCGACACCACAGCGGATGTTCTCGATGAAGCGATGGAGTTGATGCGCAAATATTGCCGGCAGAAAATGAAGTAGCGCATGCGTCCTCGCTTGCGTTTCATTGATTCGCAAGCCAGAGGCTTGCGCTACATTCTAGTATGCAATCTGTTCTTGAGAATCTAAGCCTGAGCGACGAAAATCCCGGCGCCTTTTCCGGTGAATGGTCCCGCAGCCGCGGGAGTGCGAAGATCGACAAGATCTCGCCCATTGATGGCCGGCGCTTGGCCAGCGTTCGCACCGCATCCGACGAGGATTATGAGAAGACAATCTCTCGCGCGCAGGAAGCCTTTTTGAAATGGCGCGTCACACCTGGACCGGTGCGGGGCGAGACAGTTCGACGTTTGGGTAACGCGCTGCGCGACGCGAAACATGAGCTTGGCCAGCTCGTGACGCTGGAATCGGGCAAGATCGTCGCGGAAGGCGAGGGCGAAGTTCAGGAGATGATCGACATCTGCGATCTCGCCGTCGGTCAATCGCGCATGCTTTACGGCCTGACGATTCAATCGGAACGGCCGAATCATCGGCTGATGGAGCAATGGCATCCGCTCGGAGTCGTGGCCGTGATTAGTGCATTTAATTTCCCGGTCGCAGTTTGGTCGTGGAACGCGGCACTCGCTGCTGTTTGTGGCGACGCGACAGTTTGGAAGCCCTCGGAAAAAACTCCGCTGAGTGCAATCGCAGTGACGAAGATTGCAGAGCGCGTTTGTCGGGAGACCGGCGCCGATCCGGCAATTTTCGCTTTGCTTATCGGCGATCGTAAAACGGTCGGCCAGAAACTGGCCGACGATCGTCGCATTCCATTGATTTCGGCGACTGGATCCGTCCGCATGGGTCTTGAAGTGGCGAAAGCGGTTCACGGTCGCCTTGGCCGGACGATCATGGAATTGGGCGGCAACAACGCCTTAATCGTGGCGCCGAGCGCCGACCTGGACATGGCAACGCAATCGATTTTCTTCGGCGCCGTTGGCACCGCCGGGCAGCGTTGCACCTCTACGCGTCGCGTGATCATGCATGAGTCTGTCGCGGATAAAGTCCGCAAAAAATTGTTGGCAGCTTACAAGAGTGTGCCGATTGGCAATCCGCTGGAAAAGAAAACATTGATGGGCCCCTTGATCGACAAGAACGCGGTCGACATGGTCCAGCATTCGATCCAGCGATTGAAAGATGAAGGCGGCGAACTCCTTTACGGCGGCGAACGGCTGGAAGGGCCGCAGTATCCGGGCGGATGTTACATGACGCCGTGTCTGGCAAATGCCAAGCCGGATTTTGAGATCGTGTGTCACGAAACGTTCGGGCCGCTGCTGTATTTGATGACCTACCGCGACTTCGACGAAGCAATCGCGATTAACAACGGCGTGCCCCAGGGTCTGACCTCCGCGGTTTTCACAAACGATATGCGTGAGGCCGAAAAATTTATCAGCGCGGCCGGGAGCGATTGCGGCATCGCCAACGTCAATACCGGGACGAGCGGCGCGGAGATCGGCGGCGCATTCGGTGGCGAGAAAGATACCGGCGGCGGGCGCGAGAGCGGAAGCGATTCCTGGAAGAGTTACATGCGCCGGCAAACGAACACGATCAATTTTTCGACCGAACTGCCATTGGCTCAGGGAATCCAGTTCGGCACTGACGATGCCGGTAGCGCGAACGCGTAAAGGTGGATCGCGCTCTCCGAGCGCGATGCTAAGAATGGCGCCGGAGGCGCATAAATTTTGTAGGGGACACTGTCCGCTCGCGAAAAGCTTTCGGGAGTTAACGTCCCGAATTGTCAGATTGGGAAGCTGGCCCCGCTCAAAGGCGGGGTTGTCCATTGGCGAACAGCTTCCGCTACAGCCTAAAAAATTGGTCAGGTCAGTTCCTTCGCATACGCGAAAAGCGCCGGTGCGCCGCCGGTGTGCCAGAACAAAACGGTTTCGCCGCGCTTGAACCCGCCTTTACGAATCAAATCCACCAATGCGCCGAATGCGCGCCCCGTATAAACCGGATCGAGAAAGATTCCTTCGCACCGCGCCATCAATCGAATAGCCTCCCGCTCCAGATTGTTGACCATGCCGTAACCTTCGCCCGTGTATCCGTAAATGACTTTGATGTCTTGCCTGGCCAATCGCACGTCCGAGCCGATGTATTGCGCGCACTCGTTGGCAATCTGCGCCACGTCTTCTTCGTAAGCCTCACGCTCTAAACCATCTTTGTCGACGGACACTCCATGCAATTGGCCTCCGAACGGCGCGACTCGCGCGCCCAGCACCACGCCCCCCTGCGTCCCGCCGGAGCTTGAAGCGAACACGATGTCATCGACCCGCTGCTGGGTCGCGCGCAATTGCTCCGCCAGTTCCATCATCGCCAGCACATAGCCGGTTGCTCCGACGCCATTGGACCCGCCGATCCCAATCACATAAGGTTTTCGTCCCTGCGCACGGAGTTCTTCGGGCAGTTTGCTCAATTCTACGGAAAGCTGCGAACGCTCAGTCCAATGACACTTTGCTCCGAGCAATTCATCGAGCAGCAGGTTGCCATTCGGCAATTCCGGTTTCCGGCGGGCGAGGATCAGTTCACATTTCAATCCCGCCTTCGCCGCCGCCGCCGCGGTCTGGCGGCAGTGATTCGATTGCGCCGCTCCCGCCGTGACCAATGTGTCCGCGCCCTGCTCGAGCGCCTGCCCGACGAGAAATTCGAGCTTACGCGTCTTGTTGCCACCCAGCGCAAGACCTGTTTGATCATCGCGCTTGATCAACAGTTCAGGCCCGCCGAGTTCACGTGAGAGCCGTTCGAGCCTTTCGATCGGCGTCGGCAATTGCGCCAGTGGAAAACGCGGGAGTGTTTCGATATGCATTCACTTGAGGTCTAACCCACGAACCCGGATTTGGGCAATCGCGGCGTGAACGCGTAAAAGGTGGATCGTGCTCTCCGAGCGCGATGTTAACAATGTCGCCGAAGGCGCATAAATTCTGTAGCGGACAGCTTCCCCTACAGCCGAATAGCCTAGCGAGCCGTGGTCAGCTCAAAAAGTCCGCCGAGGTTTTTGGCAGTCTCAATACTCATGATGAAGCTTTGCAACTTCTTGCATTGATCCTTTCCGATGACGTCGCCGCCGAGCGCGGTGAATTTTACCGCGATTTCTTCCTCGGTCATCGGATCGCGCGGATCGCCCTTGGGAACATCGACGCGGGTGGAGTGTGATGCGCCGCTGTTGATGGTGATGGTCACGCGGCTCGGCTGGAATTTGGGAAAGAGCGCTTCGAACTCCTGGTTGGCGACCACTTTCACCTTATCCATGATTGGAATGAGCGACTTATCCAGCACGCGTTCTTCTCTGAATTGCAGCGGCGTCACCATGC
>JBAQJG010000345.1:0-5291 GCA_049300145.1 Chthoniobacterales bacterium
GCAATCCGCGATAACTTGTCCCGAGCACTGGCCACAGCGCGACCGCGGCCACGATGATGGGCAAGACGACGAATATCCAAATCGTTGCAGGTGTAACGCGCCGCGCCAGATCACGCCAGATGACCAAACCGAGAATCGCGCCGCCAAGAGCACCAACGAGAAGCTGGCCGCCCATTGCGGATCCAACACCGAGCTGTTTCAAATGATTATAGCCGCCGACTCTGCCCATGATGGAGAGAAACGGTCCCGGCGAAATGAAAACCGAGAGCCGATCGCCGATGATCACGAGCGGCGTCGCGACGCCGAAGCATGCGAGGACCAACATCACCACTGTCATCGCGATGCCGCCAACAAGTCCTGCGAGCAGCCCGGCGGATAGTGCTTTCGTTCTGCTCATAAGTGGTATCGATCTTACAAGCTCTGCTCCACAAAGGAACCAAATTGCGCAGGTGGGTCGAACAGTCCCTTGTCCGCCAACGGACGGACTCGCCCCGTGGCAAGCTCGATATTAAATTTTGGCGGCAAAGCCGCATTTATCTAGCATCGCCCGACGGAGCGGCCGATCCACTTCACATCAGTGTGCCTTCCGCTCGAACGCAATCCGCAACAATGTTGCGATAATCCGCGCGCCGGCGACAAACGTTCCAGGCAAGGTGCCGGAAACTTTCGATCGTCCGCCCGTCCGGCAACGATGATTGACCGGCACTTCGAGAATGCGCAGTCCAGTACGTGCGGCCCGCATTTGCATCTCCAGGTTCCAACCGTAGGTTTTTTCTTTCATAGACAATCGCTCGAGTGCGTCGCGCCGGATGGCGCGAAACGGACACATGTCGGTATAACGAACCCCGTAGAGGAATCGCGTGATCAAGCCGGCGATCCGGCCCGAAAAAATCTGCTGGAAATTCATGCTGCCCGGTTCGCGCTTGCCGCGCGTGCGCGATCCGATGACGAAATCGTGAGTCCCGGCCATAACTGGATCGACTAGTTGACTCAGGAACTCTGGGCAATCACTGCCATCGCCATCGAGAAAAGCGACGACATCGCATCGCGCGGAGAGAGCGAACACTCCCGCCATACAGGCGCGCCCGTAACCGCGCTGCGGTTCTGCAACGACTCGCGCACCCGCGTCTCGCGCGCGCCTGGCCGTGTCGTCATTGCTGCCGTTATCCACCACGATGATTTCGCGCGCGATCTCTTGCGCGGCCACTGCTCCGACAACGCCGGCGATCGGCTCTTCTTCGTTGAGCGCCGGAATGATCACCGTTACCCAGCCCGGAACCGCGACCGCCGATTTCATCGCAGTACGAGCCACGCGCTAGTGAAATAAAAGAGGAGCGCAAAAAAATCCGCCAGCGCCAAAGTGACAGGACCAGCCGAAATTTTTGGATCCAGTTTCCACCAATGCAGAAGCGACGGAACGCCAAGTCCAAACAGGCACGCCGTCACCAGCGACACCGCGATGCTGCCGCCAATGACGAGTGCTGCACGAATCTCATCGCGCCAAAACCAAACGATGGCCGAGACCAACGCTCCGCACGCCACAGCCAGCAATAGCGCAGTCACGATTTCACGTCGAAATGCGGTTGCGAACCAGCGCCGTGTGACTCGCGCTGAGCGCAGCGCCTGGATCGTCACGCTCATCGATTGCATGCTCACGCTCTCGTTTAAGCCAAGGACCATCGTGAGAAAAAACGCGATCACGAGACTCCGCGCGAGCGTCACCTCAAACGCGCCGGTCAGAAGCGCGCAGATCGTTCCACTGGCTACCGTCGCGAGCAGCCACGGAAAACGATAACGGAACATGCGCCAGGGCGAGGCGTCGCGCACCTGCGCGAGATGGAAGCCGAGTATCTCGAAAAAATCAGCGCGCGCGACGTCCTCGCCTTCGCTTTCCTGCGTCTCGAGCACGCTCTCCATAAAAACGTCGGCATCAACAACTCCAATGATGCGCCGTTCCGCATCGACGACGGGAAAAGCGAGAAACTTGTAGAGCACAAAAAATTCGCACGCCTCTAGAACAGTGGCCGTGGCTGGCAACGCGATCACCCGCGGCACCATGATCTCACGCAACGGCGTGGCCGGAGCGGCCGTGAGCAAACGCCGCGTCGGGACCACGCCGACCAACCGCATTCGCTCGTCCACGGCGTAAAAGTAAATAACGCGCTCGCCGACACCCTCGCGCCGAATGGTTTCCAGCGCCTTCTCCGCGCTCGCACCCGCCTGGAGCAAAGGGAAATCTTTGCGCGCATAGTCAGCGGCCGGCGCGTTGAAATCAATTGCGCCCGCAAGTTTCATTGCCGCGCGCGTTTCACTTGATGGACGATGCCTTTGCTGCGCAGAATTGTTGCCGCTTCGCTGAAATAATCACGAACGTTGAATTGCGATCGAATCCAATCGAGATAGCGCGCAATCCCGGTTGCAAGATCGACATGCGGCTCATAACCGGCAGCGCCGATTCGCGCCGCGTCACTCGTGAGGTGGCGCATTTCGCCAGGACGAAATTCGCCGCCGGCCTCTGGTTCGATGTCGATCTTGAGCGCGTCAGAGACGCGCTCGGCAATTTCGCGAATGGTTGTGCCTTTCCCACAGCCGACATTCACCGCCGATCCATCGAGCTTGTCCGTTTCGGCGGCGAGCAAATTCGCGCGCGCGATGTCCTCGACGAACGAAAAGTCGCGTGTCTGTTCGCCATCTTCGTAGAGAACCGGCGGCAAATTGTTAAGCAAGCGCGTGCAGAAAATTGCGATCACTCCGGTATAGGGATTGAAGATTGATTGGCGCGGTCCGTAGGTACAGGAGTAGCGCAACGCGACTGCCGGAATGCCCATTTGTTTCCCCCAAAGCAAAACGAGCTTTTCCTGATCGACTTTTGTGAGACCATAAACGGTTTCGCCGCCGACCGGCGCATTTTCCGGAGTCGGCGCGCTTTTGGTGATTGCGCCGCAGATCGGGCAGTGCACTTGCCAGTCGCCTTCGCGTAATTGCTCGATTGGCCGCACCGGCGGAAAAACGAGTCCGTGATTCGGGCAAATACCGGCACCTTCGCTGTAAACCGCCTGTGATGACGCGACGATAATCTTTTGAATCGACAATTTCTTTTCGCGGATCACTTCGAGCATTTGAGCGGTGCCGAACGAATTAACGTGAACGTATTTCGCGATCTCGGGCATGTATCCGCCGTAGGCAGCCTGGTGAAATACCATGTCAATCTTGTCGAGCGCGGCGGAGATGGTGTCGCGATCACGCAAATCGCCTTCGACAAATTCGACGTGCTTGTTTATCCAGTCCGGTTTGCCGCGCCGATGCGTTTGCGGCTCAAGATTGTCGAGCACGCGGACCGTCCAGCCCTCGCGAACAAGGAGATCGGCAAGGTGTGATCCGATAAGACCAGCGCCGCCGGTGACGAGCGCTCGTTTCATTTTCTCGCAGGCCAAATCCGATCGCGGCCCTCCCGCTCGATTAGCTCACGCAAAAAACGGCGTGTTTCAGGCGCGACCTGATCCGTTGTGTTTGGGTTCAGCAGTTCATTACACAAACGGCGCAATGTGGTGCGATCATCGACATCGTAGCCTGTGGGCAATAATTTGACTTCGAGACCGATCTCCGCAGCGCGCTGCATTGTCTGCTCCAACACGCGTTCTGTGCTCCAATCGATCTGCTCGAAAAGCCCGCGATGATCTTGTTTCAGACCGATCAAATAATAGCCGCCATCATCCGCAGGTCCGAGCACGACGCGATCGTCGCGGATCGACAACATGTTCGCCGCTTCGGAATACGAGCGCGATGGAACCGTCGGGCTATCCGAATCGATCAGACAAACCGATTGAAATCCAATTCGCAAAAGATCTTCGGTCGCGGCGGCGAGTCGTTCGCCAAATCCGTCACCGCGCTGTGGCACGAGCTGGAAATTGTCCGGCAAGATGTCGATGTACGTCTCTTCCGCGCCGATCGGAGTGTAAACCGCGATGCCTTGCACATTCTTACCCGACGCTTCCGTGATCGCGGCGGCGGTGTCGCGAAGAAAACAGGTGTTAAGCGCCGCCGCTTCATCCGCGGTGAGTGGCGGGACGAGACGCGTTTTCACATGACCGGTGCGCGGCGCTTTTGTCATGACGGCGAGCGCGCAGCCCCGAATACTTTCGGGGCTAATTTGCTCTATGCGCTTAGGGTCGAGAATGCGATGAGCCAACTTTATTCTGCCGGAACCGTTCGCCTCCAGCACGTTCAATCTTTTTCACAGAGAGCGTACTGATAACGTCCGTCCTGCCAGGTTTTGATCTGCTTCCATGGCTGCGCCATGAACAAGTTTTCGAATGCGCTGGCGGAAAAAACGGTGGCCTTCTGCGGTTCCCGGTAACCATTCCCTGAATGCATGACGCCAGCCAGCAACCACATCGCAAAAAGCGGGATCGACGCCCAAAACGCGTAGCGCGGTTCGGCTACGAAACAGCGACCTCCCGGTTTTAAAACGCGATACATCTCCGCGATGGCCCGATTCGGTTCCGGCAAAACGGTGAACAGCCGCGACGCGATCAACGCGTCGAACCGCGCATCTGCACATGGCAACTGCAAGACGTTGACACACTCAAACAGGCAATTTGAAAGTCTGACTGCTGAGGCGCGTTCGCGCGCCCAGCGCAATTGGTTCTCCGACCGGTCGACCCCGGTGACTGAAATCTGCGGAAACGGTTGCGCAAGTCGGCGCGAGTAAAAGCCGGGGCCGCAGCCGAACTCGATCAATTCTGTTCCGGACGTCGGCTGGCCGCTTGGCCAAAGCGCTGCGATCATGCGGTCGGTATCATCTCGGAAAAGGTGCTCGCGAAAAAACGCATACAGCCAAGCTACGTGCTCGAAGAGACTCTCACTTTGGTCGCGATTTTCCGTCCGCGTCGGAGCCATCGCTGTCGACGTTTCATGGCTGGCGATGGAACTATTGGCAGGAGTGATTGTGTGCGGTCGCATTGGATTGCTAATTCGCTGACTTTTTCACCGCCGGTTTTCTAATCTGAGTTCTTTATTTCAGTGAGTTCTTCTCCTTCTGACTGCGAATAAAACCTCGCCTGCCCACCGTGGTCGCTTCGGAGCGGGAACTGTTGATAACATCTCTAACATTGGCCGACAAATACTCGTTGCGCGGAAAGGGACGAAACTTATTGGGAGTTATTCGAAGTTGTTGGCTTCTTACTGCGGTATCACTTAACAAGACAAAATGCACAGCACCAACAGAACGCTGATTACCGCGGTCACGTTGGCTTTTGCGGCAGGCTGTTCACTGCAACACCGAGATGAGC
>JBAQJG010000346.1:0-13636 GCA_049300145.1 Chthoniobacterales bacterium
GAATATTACGGAACGCGAAGTAGGCGCTGTCCCGCTGAAAGAAAGTCCCGCGGATCTGTGAGTAAGTTGTGCCGTTAAAAATCAGCTGCGTTCCAGTAACGCTAATGGAGTAGGAGACATCGCTCGCCTGATTACTGCTAATAATTGGTGTCGGTGACGGAGCGGCCAGTGGTGCCTGAACCTCGCGGCCTTGCGACGGTACTGACTCAACAAACGATGCCGCGCCGCCGCCCGTACCGGGCGTTGTAGTTGTCCCGGTCGTATTTCCGAATGTTCGGGCGCCAATCAAGAGTGGATCGGTCCAGTCGAAATTTCCTCTTGCTGAGATATTCGGCAGGGCCTGCGCGCGGACTTGAATGATGACGCCTTTGGTCCGTTTGATCTCTTGTTCCGCGATGAGGAGAGTCGGATTGCGCTGGAGCGCCGTCAGGATCGCTTGGTCAAGTGTAAACGTGGGAACCTTGCCTGAAGAAGATGTACCACCGCCTGTCGATGTCGATCCTTCGCCTGCGCCGGCGCGCGCCACCGAGCTTGCAGCAATGACCGCAGCGGCAAACCCGGAGATCGCAAAACATTTTCGCATAAAGAAGATTTAGCTTGAGAGATTAGACGCGCAATCTAGGCACGTAGATTCAAATGCGCGCTTTTTACTTTGGTGTGATAACACTGCCAGTGAACGAGCCACCATCTTTCGATTGGCAGTAATCATAAATTTTGCTGTAGATATGTAGCCACGCCTTTTGTTCCTCCGGTGTCAGGTACTCCATAATCTTCATCAGATTGCCCACCATCTCCTCACGGATTCGCCGGACGAGAGCCGAACCTTTCGGGGTGATGCAAACCATCACCTTACGCCGGTCCTCTCGCGCGACAGAACGAACCACGTGGCCGAGGTTTTCAAGCCGCGCCACCAGCCCGCTCGCCGCCGCTGTGGTATGCCCCATTTTCTGGGCGATGGCCGACATGGTCAGTACTTCCTTTTGATCGAGGTAAGCGAGCAGAAAAAATTGCGGAAAGGAGACGTTGCCCGGCGCGAGTTCCTTGCACAAATGCAGCACGAAACAGCGCTGCATCTCCATCACGATGTGAGAAAGCCGCTCCGCATCCGCACGAATCTCGTCCCTTGAAATTCGTGTAAAAGTGGTGGCGGTTCCCGTGTTCAACGCGCTTAAACTAAAATGGGTGCGTGGGCTGTCAAACAGGCTCACGGAAAAGGAGCGGCTCAATTCCAAATTGCAACATCGACAATCGCGCCCCGTTTCTGCGATTCGCCGACGGCGAGAGGAAGCAAGGCATTCGATTGGCTCAAGCCGAAAAGCGCATGCGACTCCTGACGGCCTACCGGAGTGAAATTCCCGTTCTCAAGGTTTCCGCGAATGTAATGCGGGCGTTCGCCATCGTTTCTAAGATCGACAAGCAATTTTGCCGGCACCTTCGGTAGATCCAAATCGGTCGCGCCCATCATTCTTAAAATCGCCGGCCGAACAAATTGCAAGAACGTCACGAAAGCCGAAACGGGATTTCCCGGCAAACCAAACACCGCGCATTCGCCAATGCGACCGAAGAGAAATGGTTTGCCAGGCTTGATGGCCACGCGCCAGATATCGATCTCGGCGCCAAGCGAGCCCAGGGCGGCTTGAACCAAATCGTGTTCACCGACGGACACGCCGCCGTTTATAATCAAAACGCGATTTTTGATGCCCGACCGGAGAGCCTGGCTCAACGAATCGTCATCATCGCGGCAGCTTTGAGTCGACTTAACAATTGCGCGGCATTTTTGCAGCAGTGCTTGCAACAGCATCGAATTGCTTTCGTAAATCTGACCCGGCCTTAGTTGTTCGCCGAATTTCACGAGCTCGTCGCCGGTGGAAATGATCGCTGCGTCAACTTCGCCCCCGACCGTGATCTCACCCAAACCTTGCGACGCCAGCAACGCCAGGGTCGCCGCGCGAATGCGCTCGCCTGCCGCGAGAATCCTTTGCCCTTCGCCGAGATCGCAGCCGCGACGCCGTACAAACTCGCCCAGATCGACATCTACATTGAGAAGAATCTCGTTTCCTTCGCGCGTGACATCTTCTTGCATGACGACCGCATCCGCTCCACCCGGCACCGGAGCGCCTGTGAAAATGCGGACTGCTTCACCGGCGCAAACGCGCAATTGTCGATCCAAACCAGCGGGCTGCTCTCCAACGACGCGCAATCGTTTGCCACGAGTACAGGAACTGGCGACGACGGCATAACCATCCATCGCCGAATTGTCGAAATTCGGCAGCGGCAAGCGTGCGAAGCAATCTTCCGCCGCGAAACAATCGAGCGCCTGCGAAAGCGACACCAGGCGGCTCGGCCTCGCTTGGATTTTCTCGAGAAATTTCGTCCGGGCTTCGTCTTCAGAAATCATTTTTTTGTAGGGGACGCTGTCAGCGTCCCGCATTTGGAATGGGAAGCTATCAGCTTCCCCTACAATCTGCATTAGCGCCCGACGTTTGACGAGCATCCCATCCACCTCATATTCTCGCAGCCAACCTGGTGAGGTGGCTGAGTGGTTGAAAGCAGCGCTTTGCTAAAGCGCCATACCCCAAAAGGGTATCGAGGGTTCGAATCCCTCCCTCACCGCGCTCGTTTTGAGAGGCTTACAACAATTTGCTTGATTTACATGACAAAAACATGACAAACTTGCTGTCATGTCGGACAAAGTTATTATAGTCAGATCGGGCAGCGTTTCGGTAAAAATTTATTTCGGCAAATCTCGCGGGAATTCGCTTTACACCGTCGCGTACTATCACGGCGGCCGGCGTATCCGAAACGTTTTTGCCGATTTGAAAACGGCGCGTGAGGAAGCGAGGGCGAAAGCGCAGCTGCTGCAGGCCGGGGGATTGCAGGCATTAACCCTCACCAACAAAGACAAAGCGGCCTACGTCGCCGCGTTGGAATCGCTGAGGTCCACCGGCAAACGGCTTGAGATCGCAACTGCTGAATACGCCGACGCGATCAAGACTTTGAACGATAGCGGCACACTTGGCGATGCCATCAGTTTTTACATCCGGCACCACCCGAAAAAAGTTCCTCAGAAACTCGTGACGGATTTGGTGTCGGAGATGATCGAAGCTAAACATGTGGATGGCGCGAGCCAGCTTTACTTGAAAGATTTACGGTTGCGTCTGGCACAGTTCGCTACCCGGTTCAACGGCTTCATCGGAAACATAACCGGGGCTGAAATTGACGACTGGTTGCGCAGTCTGGCTGTGGGGGCACGCACGCGCAACAATCTCCGCAATTCCATCGTGACGCTGTTCCGCTTTGCGAAATCACGTGGATACTTGTCGAAAGATCGGTCGACCGAGGCAGATGGTCTAGCAAAGGCGAAAGAGCGTCACAGCGAAATTGGCATTTTCACGCCAAAGCAGATGGTTGCACTGCTGACAGCGGCAGATTTTGATGTGATCCCGTTCTTTGCAATCGGGGCCTTTGCCGGCCTCCGCCATTGGGAAATGCTGCGCCTGACATGGGCCGACATCAATTTTGAAGAAGGACACATTTTAGTCGCGGCGGAAAAAGCGAAAACGGCACAGCGTCGAATTGTTCCCATCCAGCCGAATCTCGTGGCGTGGCTGGCTCCTTATCGCAGCCATCACGGGCGCATTTGTCAATGTGACCACATGAGCAACGTGCTGCGCGAACTGACGAAGGAAGCCGAAATCGCGTGGCCAAAGAACGGTCTCCGCCACAGCTATGGTTCGTATCGGTTGGCCCAAACCAAAAACGCCGCACAGGTCAGTCTGGAAATGGGCAACTCCCCGCGCATGATATTCCAGCATTATCGCGAGCTGGTGACGGACAAACAGGCGCATCAATGGTTCGGCATCCTGCCGAAGCGCGCGGGAAATATCGTTGCTATCGCCGAACACATGGGCTGAAACGCGACGAGGGGAAAGGATCCTAATTTAGCTCCGCTTGCGGAGCTTCCTTTTCGCACTTCTTCATCATCGTGCGGGTTATGCAAAACCCAGGTCATGACCACAACGGGCTGCTCGACAAAACCGAGGCGGCGAAATTCCTTCATATTTCCACCCGCACGCTGGACGGCTACATGCGTCAGCGCCGCATTCCCTTTTACAAACTCGGACGCGGACGGAACGCCGTCGTGCGATTCAAACTGGCGGACCTTGAGTCGATTCTAACGACCTATCGAGTTGATGCCGTTTCACGCTGACAAGTTCTATGCTCGATCCATCCAAACATCGTAAGCAAAACGATTGCATTTTACGCGCCTCGTATTCTCCGATGCCAACGCCAGGCAAAACAATGGCGTTATTCAATCCGTACCAACTTTCGCGAAGCGGCCGAATCTGGCGGAAACGTCTCCATCCGGTGTGCAATGAATTCCAAGTCGGACGCGGCTCTGTTGGCCGACCTAAAGACTCGCAATCGAGGGTCTGTTTTGCTAGATTACTTCGATCGAAAATGGGTTCCAAAAGTGTGCAAACCGTGGAAACAGATTCCCTGCATTTGGCTGCCATAGCCCGCCGCGTTTGCTGGTGGGAACCGATTGCCGCCACCCTTGAAAATAAACCGCTGTTTCTCTGCCGGATCATGGCGCTGGGAACGTGGGAGGACATCTGCGTTGCCCTCGACCATTATGGCCGGGATGCTTTTCGCGAGGCATTGCAAAATGCGCCTCCCGGCTTGTTCGCCCCCCGTTCGTGGCATTACTGGCACCATCGCTTGAGGCTTCTGCCTGTTCCATCCTTACCGCAGCGCACCATCCCCGCATGAAGCCACGGCTGGATGTTTTGCCTCCGCAGGAGCGGCGCTTGTGGGCTGAGCTTTCCCAATTACCTGAGCATTTCGTTTTGTACGGAGGAACGGCGATTGCCTTGCGCCTTGGCGGAAGGCAATCCGTCGATTTCGATTTTTTCACGAACCAGCCCATTTCGGCCGACGTTCTAAGCCGGAGCCTGCCATTTCTGCGCGGAGCGGAACTGATTCAGTCCGAGTCGAACACCTCAACTTTCACCGTGCATCGTGAGGGAGAAATCAAAGTTTCATTTTTCGGTGGACTCACCATCGGCCGTGTTGTCGATCCCGACCGTTGCGAAGATAACGGCGTTTCCATCGCGTCGCTTCTCGATCTCGCGGCGCAGAAGATGAAAGTCATTCTCGTACGCGCGGAGTCGAAGGATTACCTCGACATTTACACGCTGCTGAAAGCGGGCATCACATTGCCCAGTGCTCTTGGAGCGGCGAAAGCGCTGTATCCTGAATTCAACCCCATCCTGTCTCTGAAAGCCCTCGCATATCATGGCGAGTCCGGCCTTGCCGCCATGCCGGTGGAGATTCGTGAATTTCTCACAAGGGCAAGCGCAAAAGTGGAATCGGTCGAGACGATTTCTAAAATCGCACCCGGCATCAGTCCGTCGAACCGCAACATGCGTGTTCAGACGCAAAGCAAGGGCGTTCAAATTTAATCGCGTTTTCACCCACCATCAAAAATGATGATTTTGTTTACCCGTGAAACGCGGCGGTCTGATCATGGCAAGAGCCATGATTTTTGAGAAGGAGGGGCGTATGACAAACGCATCCACCGAAGGATCGGAAATGAATCTTGATTTGAGGGGACGCCCTACCCCTTAGCCAAAACTAAGGAATTTGACGCACCCAATGTCGCACCCCGTGAATACGCCGATCAGTCTCGAAGAACGCAAGCAACTTATCGCAGCCGCCGCGCTCAAAGGACGTCTCAGCGAGTGGATTCAACGCAAAACAGGGCGACCTCACCACAAGTGCCGCAGAAAGATGCTCTCAGCCTGATCGCGCAACGACGCGAAGAAACACGCGATCCAATGTCGCCGCGCCGGCGCGGACCGGCGCATCGCCGATCCGCGAAATTTATAAGCGACGCTTATCCTTTGCCGACGTCCACACGAAGTGTGCCCCCTTTCGCAAAGACATTGAGCTTCTTCGTTCGGCCGTTCCGCGCCGCGCGGCTCCTCACTTCGAAGCTCAAAGACTTTGCTCCCCTTGCCGGAGATGCAGTCACCGCGCGTTGTTTTCCCTTCGCTTCCGCTCCGCTAGTTCCGCTGCCCGCTTCATTCCAACAACGCGCGATCACTGCGGTGTGCTCAGAAGTTGCTTCACCAAATGCCTCGAAGCAGCCGCTCATTTCATTATGAAAAGCAAATTGATCTGGCCGCTCGGTTTGGGCGTGTGCGCAGGTGGAGCGCTATGGATGCACTCGACTGCGCCAAAAACTTCAGCTCAGAGCGCGCCTGGCGAACCGAATCCAGCCCCACCGATTCGACCTACTTCACCGCCACCCATCACGCCGAACCCATTACCACCACGTTCCCCTTTACCGTTCCCGACGATTTCTCCAACAAAGCCAACCTCACCAACGCCACTACCGACGCCGATTCCCTGAATTTCTGGTTAATGTCGACTAGTGTTTGGAGGCGATTCGCGTTTGCGGGCGCGAGCCGCGATAATTGGCCAAGTGGGCGGTTTGCGCCGAGCGAAGTGCCGCGGCGAAGAAGGGTTGGGTTAGCCAAGTCGCGTGAACTTCTCGCCACCGCTCAAACGTTAAGGAGGCAGCGCCGTACCGACTTTGGATTTGACCAGCGCCACATCCACCGAGTTGATCACGCCGTTAGCATTCACGTCTTCGCGGAAATCCGAACCCGTGACCGGCTGGCCTACCTGCCACTTGGTCAGGCTGACATCGGAGGAATTGACGAGGCCATTGCCATTCACATCACCCACGAGCACACCCATGGAAACAGGAACGTTGCCCATGTGTGTACCATCGTTCACGTTAAAGAGCGTAACGGTGATTCTCTGGACATTGGTTACCCCTGTCAGATTGACCGTGACCTGTGACCCGCTGACACTGAAGCTGCTGACGCTTCCGGTGCCAGAAGTCACTAAGGCATTTTCAACCGTCACGGAGGTCGCGAAGTTAATGATCATCTGATAATCGTTTGTGGCACCGCCGCTGCGGCATTCAATTCCAACGTTGCCAGTCAGTGGTAGGGGGACATCGAAAGTGCCGGCTGCGCCATGAGTCTTTCGCGAGAAGGCGCTTTGCGCCATCGGCGCTTGGGATTGCGCGCAGTATCTTCCCCCGGTGTTGAGAACGAGGTCATGGGTGTAGTTGTATCCGCCCCAGACGATCATCTCGCTGCCACTCCACACCGCAGTGTGATCCTCTCGGGCAAAGGGGGCATTCGCGGTGCTGGCAGGTACCCAACTGTCGCTGCCGGGATTGTATCTGCCACCATTATTAAAATCCATACAGGGGTAGCAAAAGATGCCGCCCCAGATGATCATTTCGCTGCCGGTCCATACCGCTGTGTGCGAATCTCGCGGCGAGGGCGCGTTGGCGATGTTGGTAGCCATCCAACTATCGCTAGTCGCATCGTATCTGCCGCCAGTGTTGCAATCGTTGAAAGTTGAATCGACGCCGCCCCAGACGATCATTTCGCTGCCAGTCCACACCGCGCTGTGAGCAGCACGGCCCAGCACATCATTCGGGATGCCGGTGGCCGTCCAACTGTCCGTGCTTGGATTGTATCTGCCGCCGGTGTTTACGTAGATCGTTTGGTTAGTTCCGCCCCAGACAATCATCTCGCTCCCTGTCCACTCTACAGAATGATACCATCGGGCCTCGGGCGCATTGATCGTGCTGGTGGCTGTCCAAGCGTCCGTGCTGGGATTGTATCTCCCGCCGCTGTTAAAGTCGCCGCAGCAATTGTATCCTCCCCAGACGATCATTTCACCGCCGGTCCAGACTGCGGTGTGATGGGCTCGTGCGGTGGGTGCGTTGGCCGTGCTGGTAGCTGTCCAACTGTCTGTGATAGGATTGTATCTGCCGCCCGTGCTCAAGATCGGTTCTCCACCCCAGACGATCATCTCGGTGCCGATCCAGACGGCGCTGTGATTGTCTCGCGGCGACGGCGCGTTGACGAGGGATGTAGATGTCCAACTGTCCGTACTTGGATCGTATTTGCCGCCGGTGTTCAGGCGACTGGAGTTGCCCACCCCACCCCACACTATCATCTCACTGCCGGTCCAGACAGCGGTGAAAAAAAAGCGTCCATCAGGTGCGTTCGCGGTGGTGGTAGGAATCCAAGTGTCGTCGGTGCACTCCGCCGCAACAGGGATTTCCGGGAGTTCGTAGGCGGCATTGTCCAGGTTGGTCTGCGCACGAACGCGGTTGTCTGTAAAGGCAGTCATGCCGGCTGCAAACGAATTTCTTCCCGCAGGGGGCACGCCTGCCGCTACAGTTGAACTAGCGCTCAACCGCTCCGCCACGATCGGTCTCGCCAGACATTCCGCGATGATAAAGGGATCGTTGCCAAGCGCTTCAAAGAATTCGCGCAACATCTCGGGTCGCTTGGTATGGTGCGCGATGCGATCCATTTCAGCCTGGAGCTCGCTCGCAGTAATGGGCGGCCGCCGTTGATCTGTGACCAACTGCGACTTGCGCAGATAACCTTCAACCTTTTGCTTCAGTTGCGCCTCCGACACGATCGCCTCGAGCGGTGGCTTTGGCTGTGGATTGTCTTTCGGCCAAATCCGATGACGCCAATAGACTTCTTCAATCGCTCGCTGATAGGCTACTCGCTCTGCAAAGGTCAGTCCGGCAGCTGCCGGATGGGACACCTTCGCGCGCGCTTCTGGATGCAGAAAAGCCGGCACTGTTCCCACCGCGATAAAACATGCAGATGCGCAAAGAAACAGTGCGATTAAACCGCGCACACTCAAGAAAGCGGAGCGGGAAATGGATTTCTTTTTCATCAATTACGTTTGCCGGACGGCGTGAACACCAATTTTAGCAGCTCACAAATTTTTTGGAACACCGCTCGCGCCTCGCTGATCGTAAGATGCTTGCAAGGGCGTACGTCGATTCGAGAAGACACCCGAAATTCGTCTGTGAAAAAAGTCAGACGATTCCGGCGCAGCAATGGGCTTTGTTGTTGGTGATGCTCGTGCTTGTCGAGGACCTAATCGGTGTTGCACGCAAGATAAAGATAGATGTGGTTCCCAACGTAATCGTAAGTGATTTCCGGAGTGAAATTTTGCCCGCTCGGAAACGTAATTGAATAGCTCGAGAACTTGTTGCTCAGCGTGCCCTGCGAGTGCAAGAGAGTGAATCTCGTGCCACATGTAAACGTCCCCGTCATGGTCACTGACAAGCGGCCGTTTAGCGTCGCTCTGCCCGTGACCTCGGCATCGGCAGTTTGACTGTTCAAGTTCGCTGGCGTAACGCTGCACTGCATGGAAGCCGATGGGTTGGCAAAGGTTAGATCGCCGCCAATAGTGAGTGTCCAGTTAGGCGAAACTGTACCCTCAACGTTGGATCCGCTGGTCGTGCTAAAGGTGCCATTACCCGTTAACGTGCCGGATTTGTACAGGTGAACACTCGCTGCGCTTACCGTTCCGCCGTTGGTGGCCGTCAAGAGGCCAGTTCCCCCCGCGCTGCCGTTGGTCCCGCCGACGTACAGCCCCAAGTTGTACATCCCCTCGCCTATTGTCCACTTTGAGCTTGTACCATCCACAGTTGCCGTGCCGGATGAACCCGTCGCTTCTGCGATATCCGCCTCGTAAGTCGTGGTAACAAATCCGCCATTCGTAATGGTCAGCGTGCCTTTGCCTTCGTTGCCGACGTGGAGCTCGTTGTATACACTCAGGGTACCGCCATCCACAGACAGATTGCCAGACTGCCACGAGTATTCGCCAAGAACTATCCCGCAGGCATTGGCGGTCGGATCCGTCGAGGTAACCTGAGCCGTGGGCGCGCTATTGATCGCTGTTGGGGATACAGCGCTAGGCACCCCGTTGGTCCAATTCGACTGGTTGAACCAACTATTATCTACCGTGCCGGTCCAACTCGTAGAAGCGAACACGTTACACTGCGCGTCACCGCGACTGCCAGGAGAAGCGCAGAGCGCTAAAGCGGTTATGGCGAACAAAATTGCATTCTTTGTGAGTTTTCGGGCTGTTTGTGAAGCGGATTTCTTTTTCATGATTTGTTTAAGAAGTGGGTTGCATCGCAGAGGCGACCGGCTGATCGAATTTCGCTAGTGTAGAGTTGTCATATTTTTTGTTTTTATTTCCTTGTTGAAGCTGAATTGCTGAAAATGGATGAACTGCTATCCAGTGCCGCGCGGAACCAGGAACCATCTTGACGAGGTGCTCTGAGCAGCGGCCTCGCTTCGGCTGACTCGGGGCTCCAGTTGGATCTGGAAATCGCGTAAAGCGGTGTCCCAGCAAAGGTCCAGCTTCCGAACTCAATCAGCCCCGCCGAAGATGCGTTGAAACGTCGGGTGACGTAATCGAGCACCCTACTGGCAGAGTGAAAATCTGTCAAAGCTTAATTTTACGCGCTCGCAAACTTCCATCATCATTTGCACGGTTCCTGCGCGATCCTGGCCGCGCGGCAATCAACACTGACGCTGAGCGGTTTAAGATTTAGCCGAAAAAACTTCGCGAGTTTCTCGCTTTCGTGGTTGAGATTATCGAAAGAAAGCGAAGGTCTCGGAGTGACCCCTGCAAATCCATTCTTACAAGGTCCGACCGCGCAAGGATCGTAGCGGCTTTGCTGAGGCGGCGATTGATTTTACAACAGCATGTCGCGTGGCCTAACGAGTTTTCCGTCTCGTAACCTCGGAGCCTACGGGGCTCGAACCCTTTTTGTTATGGTGCTCGACCAGTTCCGTCGGTCATCCACGTTTCAGATCGGCGAACTGAGCGCATTTGCAGGGATTCATTGCCGCCACGAGCGTGAACTCGGAAGGAATGGACTCAGAAAGGTCAAACCCGGAATGATGCTATCCTCCACCCGCGTTGCGAGATCCGCGCGAGGTCGGTGCGCACATTCTGGAACTCTGGGGCATTGCGTTTTACATGACAAAACATGACAAAATTTTGCGTAAACATCGCGAAACTCTGCAAAAATGTGTCCTTGTCCTATTTACTTTAAAATACTCATCAATAGATAGTTCCACGCGGATTCGCGCAATTTCGAACACGACTTTCAAAAGGTTCGAATCCCTCCCTCACCGCGCCTGCAAAGGCGCGAGAGGGAAATCCATAAGCGGGCACCACTTTCGGATGCACTAGCAGGGTGCGTAATCCCTCCCTCACCGCCAGGTCCAAAAACGTCGCACATCACTGGTTTGATCAGCTCGCAGGTTCATGCAAACCGGAGATTCGAACGCCGTTCGACTGCACTTGCCCCCAAAGCCCCAAGTCGTGGAGGCAATGTCCATAAGCGGGCACATTATTGCAGCACTAGCAGGGCGCGTAATCCCTCCCTCACCGTTTCCCTTTTGAATGGGACAAGCGAGGCCGATTGCACAACAGTCTCGCATAACAAAATGCGCTGAAATTCGCCTGTATCCGCTGACGTGCAGAAATCGTGGCTTTCGCTCGCCCGATAGAAGCTTTCAGTCGTTAAAAAAAAGCCGGGCGGGAATAAGACCCCGCCCGGCAAATCATCGTTCTTAGAATGCTCCTCTTTCCCCTTACGCTTTGCGCGCGCGGAGCATCCTGCGCACTCCTTCGATTCCTCCGAGGGCAACACCGAGCAGAGCAATAGTCGAGCCGCCATCTGGAACACTGGTAGTAATTGTAGCGCCTTCTAAAAGCACATTAGCGGCGCCAGCCGTTATATCAATAAAGCCGGTCTGGTCGCCAGCTGGAACGGTAATGGAGCTGTCGGAGTTGGTTACTGTCCCGATAAGTGTCGCCCCGGTAAGAGTCCCCGGTGTAGTGGTGAAATAAACCTTCGCCTGTTCACCCTGTTGCACACTGGCCAAAAGGACCATGCCAAAAGCGGAAGGCGGAGACGTAGGCAGCGTAAGCTGGACGAAATTAGTGGTAACGATTTCGTGTTCACCCGAGGGATCGCTTGTGGTGCCTAATCCCGTCTCACCCACGCCTAAACTTTTTGCATAAAGATCCGTAGGCCCACCTGCGGTGAGGAACCCATTGGCGGTTAGAGAGAAACCCCCTTCCGTGAAGATGCTCGTGGCACCCAAACCCAGAGTGCTGCCATTTTCCAGGAAGTTATAGGTCAAGGTCACAGCGTTCGCGTGCGTGGCCAACGCGACCCCCAGCCCGGCGAGAGCCATTATGATTGTCGTAAATCCATGTTTCATTGGTTTGTTTGCTTCGTTTTTTTGTTATGGTTATTGCTTTCGATTTTACTCAATATTAAACTTTAGCATACCGGATGCCAAGCCGAATTGCTAAACTGGTAAGTAACTAATAATTAGGCTTTTATCTCTTAAAATTGTTTTTGTCACCGGTTTTTCATGTTGAGAAAACGTAAGGATTTCCGACAAAACGTAAGAATTTCCGACAAAACAGCCGATTAAGTCAGTGGCATCAGAGCGACAGTCGCTATGTGTCGCGCAATTGTCCGGCCTACAAGGTTGCCATCTTGGCGAACTTTCTGAATTCCAAATTTCTTTGAAAACGATTGAGAGGAAAATCGCGTCACGACGGACTTCGCTGAGGGCGCCAGACAATGATTTTTGATTTTCCCAATTTTTTTTGAAGCCCCACACTGATCGCCAAAGCGCAGCCGCGAAACCGTGAGCGGGCAGGCCGAGAGGGCTTGATGAGAATTGAGTCGGCGACCTAGTCTCTGCGAAATTCTTTCATGTCCATTTACGAGGGAAAATCGTTGAGCAAAGGGCTTGCGTTCGTATCGAGGGTTCGAATGCCTCCCTCACCGCGCTTGATTCTTAGCCCTAATCTTGCGGGATAGAGTGGAGAAACGGGATGTCGATCTTTTTGTCGATTTGGTCATTCCATCAGTATTCAGACGAGAAATCTTTCACGTTCTTTCATGCGAGCGGCCGTCCTTTTGGCATGGGCCATGCCACTAGGAAGCCATGAAGAAGCGTATTTGCGAATTTGCATATTTTCTCCTGGCAGGTTTAGCCTCGGCGGCCACTAATGAGCAGGACATCTCGCTAAGCAACGGCCGCATCCTCCATCACGCCAGGATCGCAACCTTCTCTGATGGCGAGTTTGTGATCGAGCATGATAGCGGGATCGCGCACGTGGCCCGGACGGAAATGCCGGCAGCGATCCGGGCGCAGTATCCACTCGATTCAAAGCAAGGCCGAAAGGAAGAAGAGGTTGCCCAACCGGTTGTCGTGGGGAACTCCACTGTGCCAGATCCGATTTCGTCTGCTGCGCAGCAACAACGGGTTGGCGTCGGGATGGACTCTCAGACGCCCCAACCTGCAAAGAGCGCGGAATCAATCATCCATAACCTATTGGGCGCGTTCGGCGTGGTGGGAGTCGGGATAGCTATGGCTTTTTTGGCATTCCTTATCGCCATCACCTGGCTCGTTTTTCCGTTCGTGATAATTGGCAAGTGCAATGCGATCATTCGAGAACTGAAAGAGATTTCAGGCCTTCCACCGGGGCGGCGAAAAACAATCGAGCCTCAAGCGATTACGGCCAGATTATCTTCCAATCCCGGAACGACGTGGCCCTGAGCATCGCGGTTTCCGCTGCGCTGGGGTCCTACGGCGTAATCTGAGTCGGTACTTTGGACGATGTTTCGACGCGATTCTGGATGTCGAAATAATTGTGCAGGATCGCAATGTTTTTGTCGTGG
>JBAQJG010000347.1:0-1669 GCA_049300145.1 Chthoniobacterales bacterium
CAGCCCCCACCGCGGATATGAGTTCACGTTTCATAGATGCCTTCTTTCCGGAGAGATTCTTCGACTGCGCGTCCCGATTAAAAATCGTAACGCCCGATTTCCTGAAGAAACAAACGTCCGGACGCTGCGCTCAGAATGACAACTTTCGACAAATATATCGACTAAGCTACTCGTGAGGACGTGAGCGCTTCGCTTTGTCACCGTTCATCAGCACAAATTTCTGCACTCGTTTTCCGGTGTCCACTTCGCCGGTGTAGAGGTTTCCGTGGGAGTCGATGGCTATGGCGTCAATCCAGTGGAAATAGCCGGCCATGCGGCCATTGTCCCCGATCGAGCCGGCGGGCTCGCCGGTTTTGCGGTTGTGGATCCAGACCTTGTCGTTAGTTCCGTCGGCGATCATTACGAATTTCTCGTCGGCGTCATGCGAAAACGTCAGATTGTAGGTCGTGCCGCACATGCCAAACATTGTGCTGCCCGGACCGCCGCATTCCGGCCCGCGCGATGGCGTGGAAGGATGGACGAAAAAGCTGCTGACGAATTTGCCTTCCTTGGTGAAAACCTGAATGCGATCGCTGCCGCGTTCGCAGATGTAGACAAGCCCATCGGTCGAAAAGTGCACGCAGTGAAGCGCGGGCGCGAACTGCTTCTGGTCGGGCGGTCCTCCTGCCTTCCAGTCGTAGGGCGGGGTGGGATCGTTATCGATTTCGCTCAACGGGATGCCGTGGCCGCCCCAGCCGCGCTTGAATTTGCCTTCGTAGTCGTACACGAGAACGCGCTTGGCATCGACGATGTAGATTTCTTTGGCGTCTTCGTCAAGATCGAAGAAGAATATGCCGGTGGGGAAGATGTCCGTGTCCTGATTGTTTTGCTTTGCGGGGCCCGCGGCTTCACCTGGTTTGGGACGCGGTCCGCGATGGCCGAATTCCCAGAGAAGCTTTCCATCGCCCGAAAATTTCATGATGGTGTCGCCACGCGCGCTGCCGGAAATCCAGACGTTGCCTTCGCGGTCTACCAAGATGCCGTGTTCGGCTCCGGCTCCGGGGCGCGGATTACCTTCCGCGGGCCAACCGGGAACGTAGCCCGGCCCTCCCCAGCTCTGGAGCAAATTGCCTTCGGTATCGAATTCGAGAACCGCCGGTGCAGCGACGCAGCAGTCGGTTCGCGGAGGGGTGGAGGCGGCGCCGATCTCGTCGGGATTGACGTCGCGGGGACGATTCATCACCCAGATGTGATCGTCCTTGTCGACCACCATGACCGGAACGCCTTGCATCAGGTAGTGATGAGGGAGCGGCTTGGGCCAGAAGGGATCGACCTTATAGACTGGCGCGTCCTTGGCTGCTTCTTTCGTGGCGTCTTTCGCTTTGGCGCCTGCAACGACGCTGAAAGCGCACGAAACGCCTATCGCCAGAGCAAGATTCCTGGTCCATTGTTTCCGAGCGCGCTCAAAAATTGGCATTGGCCACTCCTCCGGATGAGGGACGAAACGATGCGCGGAGTCTAGTTCTCGATTGGCGCGAAGTCAAGCAAGGGACACTTCGCAGCCACGGATTTCCCTTTAGACCTGGTAGGTGAAATGCCCCTGTCCGTTCTTGCCCTAGCGGTCACTTGACGGCTCCCAACTTGCAGATCAAAGTGCACGAGTCCGCTACGGTCTCTCACGTATTGTGAC
>JBAQJG010000348.1:0-1995 GCA_049300145.1 Chthoniobacterales bacterium
ATAGCTGAGCAGCTGAGCGCTGCGGAAGAGTTCGCACGTTAGAGCGTTGCGGGTTGAGCGTGTTGCTCAATCCGCAACAGCTCTAGCTGGATTACCCGCTAGGTTGCAAACTTGTTAGGCCGCAAAGATCGGCACTGCTTGAAGTCGCTATCTGCGACCCCCGGCTGTGCAAGCTGTAGCCGCGCCCACTCTGCCTGCGGCGCCGGAGCCTTTGGCAAAGGCGGGTCGAGGCATTTCGTGCATGGTATCACGCCGTGACAGCGCGCCGTGTCTTATATGTACAGGAGCGCGCCGGTACTTGATCCATTGCATCTTGTAAATCTTGTCGAAAGCTAATCACGCGGTATCGACGTGGCTCTCCTCGGCCGCATGAAAGGAGCAGAAGCGAGTTCCAAGATTTGCGCGTGGGGGCACGCGCCGCTACAAGTGAAGTAGTGAAATTTGCCGTCATTCAGTTTCCTGGCTCGAATTGCGATCAGGATTGTGTCGCGGCGATCAACAGCATCGACGGCTTACGCGCGGAGTATGTCTGGCACAAGGAAACCTCGCTGCGCGATTTTGACGCGATCGTGTTGCCTGGTGGATTTGCCTACGGTGATTATCTGCGTTGCGGCGCCATCGCGCGCTTCTCGCCCATTATGCAGGCGGTGGTGAGCGATGCGCGCGCGGGCAAACTCGTGCTCGGCACGTGCAACGGTTTCCAAATTCTCTGCGAAGCGGGCCTGCTGCCCGGCGCGCTCGTGCGCAACCGGTCGCTGCGGTTTGTTTGCGAAATGGTCACCACGCGAGTTGAGGTTGCTGATTCTCCATTCACGCACGGTTGCGTGGAAGGAACTCTCTTGCGATTGCCGGTCGCGCACGGCGAAGGTTGCTTTTTCGCAGACGCGGAAACGTTACGCGACCTCAACCAATATCGACAAGTGATCCTGCGCTACGCGGATGAGCAGGGCCGCGTTGTTCCCGACGCCAATCCGAATGGTTCGATTGAAAACATTGCCGGCATCTCGAATCGCGAGCGAAACGTCTTCGGATTAATGCCACACCCCGATCGCGCCTGCGATGAAAAGTTGGGCAGCGCAGATGGCGCAAGGATTTTCCGTTCGATGATAGAAACGATAAACGCGAATCGCGCGCCGGCTGCATTGGGTCTGGCGAGACAAGTCGCGTGAGCTTTTTCGTTACCGGAACGGATACCGGCTTAGGCAAGACGCACACCGCGGTGCAGCTCTTGCGTCGTGACGAGCTATTGTGTCTTAGTCGTGGACAGATGTGTAAATAAATTTGACATAAAAATCTGCGGATTCCCGCGCATCCCCTCGTAAAAGCTAATGGCATCGCCGTTGCTACCGTGTCCAGGGACAAAAAAACTCTACTAATTATGCTGTTACAAAAAACGCTTCACATGAGTCAGTCACTGGCAGAGTGCAAAGCGCGCCTGGCCAGCATTCAATCCTATCGCCGGCAATTTGTGATGGTGACGAAGGCCACCGTGACTTCGTCGAAGACGGTGGATTTTAGCTTCCGCGGTCCCCTTGGTTTTGAAGCGCATACCGTGCTTCTGGCAGTGGACAGCGACTCGCCTGATCAATACGCCTTTGAATCCGTGGGCGGCAATATCGATCTCATAGGGTTGGTCGATTTCACTGAAATCCGGCCAAACTGCACCGAGATAACGTTAGCCCTCCACTACGAGATTAAGAGTAAGTTTTTCGCGTGGCTGGACCGGCGTTTCTCGTTTGTGGACGCGTTCGTGACTTCGGAACTGCGCAGTATCCGCGCGCACTTCGAAGGTATCGCGATGCCTTATGTCGAGCACGCGCCGATGCTGCCCATGCTCGAAACGGCGGCGGCCTGAGATCGAAAATTTACGGGCACTGCGCTTGGGTTGTTGGGTAGCGCACGCGCCTCGCGTGCTGGTTTCGGCGTCGCGCCGAAACAGTCCTTTTCTGCACACGAACGGTGGAGAAAGACGTGAATCCAAAGAAAGTTCGCGAT
>JBAQJG010000349.1:0-4358 GCA_049300145.1 Chthoniobacterales bacterium
CTATTACATGGCCTGAAGAAATTCTCGGTGCGGCCGTGTTCCTTGGAAGTCTCCTTTCTGTTCGCGGCGTTTATGGGCTCGTCCCGTTCTTAATGGCGCTGGGTTGTGCGTCGGTCACGACCTTTCTCACTCTGAAGACATGGAGACTGCTCATGGCTAACGAATTGTCCTTTTACCGCTTCGATCTGAAGTCTCGCGGGAGTATTCAAAAAGCGGGATGGGGATTTCTGGTCTTCTCGATTCTCTGGGTTGGTTTGAACGCGCACAGCGGCTGGATTCGGTTTCACGAATTTGAAGGCGACCGAGCGTTTCAAAAAATCCAAATCCCCGACGAGCTGGCGCTGGCGCAGACAAATCCTGATCCCTGGCTCAGCTCGATCGATCGTGAGAGCATTCTGCAGGGAGAAAAACATTTTCAGAGGGCGTCGAACTTCGGACTGTTTATCAATGGCGAAGCGCTATCGAAGCTGGCATGGTTTGAATATCTCTCTGGCGATGCGGAGCAATCCGTTGAGCTGCTCGGCCAGGCAGCCGAGCACCAAAAGGGCCAGGCAAGAGCTTTGAGCCTGTATTATCGCGGGACGATTCTGAACCGCTTGGGTCGTTACGAGCAAGCGCGGACGAGTCTCGATGAGGCGTTAGCGCAGCGACAAGATCTAATTCTCGCGCGCCAGGAAAAAGGCGAGGCTCTCTGGCAGTTGGGCCGCAAAGAAGAAGCTATCTCGGTTTGGACTGACGCCGTCCAGCGCAATGCAAGCCTCGCTTTGACCAGCAATCAACTCGCCGGCGCCGACCGATCACTCGGCAGATTTGAAGAAGCAAGTGCTTATGAGAAACAAGCCGACCAGGTCACTCCCGACAATCCGCTTTACCACTGGATGATCGGCCTGAGGCTGAAAAATCTCGGGATGAACGAGCTTGCCGAAAAACATTTCCAACGAGCGATTCAACTCGACCCTGAGTACCAAGGTCGTTCCAAATAAACTGAGGAGTCGGGGAGCTCTCCCTTCGATCGCGGAAGCTAACGCTCAACACTGAACGTCCAATTCAGAATGGGAAGGTGGATCGTCCGCTCCACAGCCTGCCCGCCGTGGCGGGGCCATGCTAAATTCGACTCGGCTCCGCCGACATTATTTTGACATCGAGCAAGGGACTGCTCGACCCACCTCATCTGCGCGATCTGTGGAATCTGCGGATGGTTATTTTTCTAGCGCCGCGATCACCTTGAGTTCGATCGCGATCGGCGTGGGCAACGCGGTGACCTCAACCGTCGTGCGCGTCGGATTGGGTTTGCCGGCACTAGCGAAATGCTCGGCGTAGAGCTTATTGTAGATCGGAAAATCCTTCTTCATGTTGGTGAGGAAGACCGTAACATCGACAATGTCGCTCCACGTTGCGCCGGCGTCCTCCAGCACGAGCCGGACATTTTCGAACACCGCACGACATTGTTTTTCGATGTCGTAGCTGACGACGTTGCCGGATGAATCGAGCGTGACGCCGGGGATTTCTTTGCTGCCCCGCTTGCGGGGTCCGATGCCGGAAAGAAACAAAAGGTTGCCGACGCGCTTTGCGTGCGGGAACGCGCCCACCGGTTCAGGGGCGCGCGAGCTTTCGAATGTCTTGCTCATTTAATTCAAACCGCGGATTACACGGATAACGCAGATGCAGAAGGATTCACGTTTGAGAGATTAGGATTAAGAATCGACTACGAGCTCGATTAGGAACAAAGGCGTCGTCGTTTTACATCAAACCTCGATCATCAAACATTCACTTAGCCTCCGGCAATCGCCCCCATGATGAAGAATGGCTCGGTGCCATTCACGATTGAGTCGGGCAGAGGAGCATCGGGAGACTCGTGCGAAATGTCTTCGCCGCACGCGAAAAATCGGACCAGCGGACGGCGCTTTAAAGTTCCGTGCTCGCGGATTGTGCCGCGCAACATCGGGTATTCGTTTTCGAGCGCGTCGAGAACCGACTGCACAGTTGCGGAACCGTTAACATCGACATGTACCTCGTCGCCGACGCGCGCCAGCGTGCGCAGATGATGCGGAAGAACGATGCGGATCATTTTACAAATCTCATTTCACAAAAGAAACAAAGGTAATGAAGATGAAGTAGGTACGCCGATCCGATTTCTCATCCCTTCGTTCTCTTCGTTTCCTTCTGTGAATTCGGCGTAAATTTACAATTCATGGCGGCGTTTGCGCTTCCACCGACAGAACGGCAGGAAGATCGCGCACGATCGGATTCCAAGAGTCGCCTGCGTCGTTTGAGCCGTAAACTTGTCCGCCCGTCGTTCCGAAGTAAACGCCGCACGGATCGAGCGCATCGACCGTCATCGCGTCGCGCAGCACGTTCACGTAACAATCGCGTTGGGGCAGACCTTTGGTCAGCTCTTCCCACTCGTTGCCGCCGCTTCGGCTGCGATAGACGCGCAGTTTGCCATCGGGCGGGAAATGCAGCGAGTCGCTCTTGATCGGCACGACGTAAATCGTCTCGGGCTCATGCGCATGAATGTCGATTGGGAATCCGAAGTCGCTCGGCAAATTCCCGCTGACCTCGCGCCACGAATCGCCGGCGTCGTCGCTGCGCATCACGTCCCAGTGTTTTTGCATGAAGAGCGTCTTTGGACGCTTCGGATGCATCGCGATATGATGGACGCAGTGACCGACCTCGGCCTTCGGATCGGGAATGTATTGCGAATGCAAACCCTGATTGATGGGCTTCCACGTTTTGCCCCCGTCATCGGTGCGGAACGCGCCCGCAGCCGAGATCGCGATGAACATTCGCTTCGAATCTTTCGGATCGAGCAGAATCGAGTGCAGACACATCCCGCCCGCGCCCGGTTGCCACTTCGGTCCGGTGCCATGCCCGCGCAATCCGGCCAATTCTTTCCAATTCTCACCGCCATCTTTTGATTCAAACAACGCCGCATCCTCCACGCCCGCATAAACGTGATTCGGATCGGTCAGCGACGGTTCGAGATGCCAGACCCGTTTGAACTCCCACGGATGCTGCGTGCCGTCGTACCACATGTGGGTCGTGAGCGGTTTGCCGGTTTCCGGCGAAGCATCGTAAACAAATTTGTTGCTCTCGCCTTTGGGCATGCCGTCGGGCGTGGTGGCCGGCTCGCCCGGCGCCAACCCCGGCTGAAACCAGGTTTTGCCGCTGTCGTCGGAGCGCTGAATGATCTGTCCGAACCAGGCGCTGGTCTGCGACGCATAGAGCCGGTTCGGATCGACCGGCGACCCCTTGACGTGATAAATTTCCCAGCCTGCAAAGTGCGGGCCGCTCACATCCCATTTTTCGCGCTTGCCGTCCGATGTCAGGACGAACGCGCCCTTTCGTGTGCCAACCAATAATCGTATTCCACTCATAAATTCTTCCTCTCCCGCTTCCTCTTAATCAGTGATGATGATGTCCATTTGTTGCCGACGCGACAGCCCCGAAGCGTTTCGTCGATCGCGCCCGCGCTTTCAACGCTTCCGTTTCGCGATTGCGCGGCGGCGCATTCGTAACCAACGACTCGAGTAGATGATGGGCGACATGTGTGACTTCGTCCACCGCCCGGTTGAATGCATCTTCGTTGGCCTGTGAAGGCTTGGTGAATCCGCACAGTTTCCGAACGAATTGGAGCGATGACGCGCGAATTTCGTCCTCGGTCGCCGGCGGACTGAAGTTATGAAGTATTTTGATAGCTCGGCACATGAAGAATCATTAACCGCGGATCCGCCTTCGCCAACTCCATTTATGTTAATTCAACGTGACGAAGCTACGGCGTGACAAGTTCCGCGCATGAAAACGGATTTTGTTCGACAGTCTAAACAATCAACGCTGCCGGCGAAGTAATGTCGTATTCCGAATGATGACTGATCCAAACCCAAATCATGAAATCGCCTTCACGTTGTGCGATCGCACGGTAATGAATTCCGACCCGCGCGGAATAAAGCGTCGGATGACTTTCCAATTGTTTGAATCGAATCGAGCGATGATTGGATTCGATTGCCAGAGGCGGTAACATTTGTTTGCCAATCATTGCGCTCGCTCCGGCAACAAAGCGTAGTGCCGCCAGAATTCCGGCGTTGTCTTCGAGATCAACTTTTTGGCTTTGGCCAATCGCGCAACGTTTCTTCGCGAACCGCGGTGCGTGCTTCCTCGATAAGAAGATCAAGTTTGCCCGAGGCCGCATCCTTGGCCAAATGCCGGTCCCACTCGTCATCTACCTCCAGCAACCAACTCAGCAACTCTTCGCGCTCATTCACTGAGAGCGCGCCAGCGGCTTTTTTGATCTCGTTCACAGTGCTCACGCGCGAGGATCATAAAACCTTCGTGCCGACTCTCAACAATCAACTCTCAAC
>JBAQJG010000350.1:0-2724 GCA_049300145.1 Chthoniobacterales bacterium
TGATGCCAGTTCTCTTATTGGCTCTATAATTACAAGAACCTTCAGAGAACCACATCTGCTGCTCTAACGTCAATAGAAACCTTCGTGGCGTCCATTTTTCTCCAGCCACGAAGTTGATTCTCTTGTCCTTTTGGCGCGCTCACTGTGGCTGCCTGTTATCAGTATTCGTGCCAGGGTCGCGAACCCTCTCGCCAAAGAAAATTCTGCGGAGTTGCTTACCACTAAAGATGAGCGACCTACGCGGTCCCCGTTCCAACCGAAAATCAAAATTGGCCTCAAACGCCGCAAGCTCGCAAGCGTCATTTTGAGTCCGGACGGCCTCATTGCATGTCCACCGCGTGTCCTACTTTCGCGCCACATTTTGGAGATAGGTTAGCTTCTGGAGAAATTGAAGATCGCAGGCCAGCCTGCAGTCGTAATTTGCCCTTCAGTCCCCTGCTTCATCTCACCATCCTTCTCCGGGATTTGCGGCCCGAGGTTCTCGAAAATCTTCGAGAGAGCTTTAGACCGCGGCGACACAATTCCCGTTCGAATTAATCCCCTCAGCTCAAGCAGGGTAGAGTCGCCCGGGAAAACCATCTCACCAGCTTTCCCAAGAAAATTGGAAAACGAAGTTCTCAGAAACCCAATAAAAGTCCCAGAAGGCGAACTTCTCCGCGATCGAGTTCCAAAACTTTTGCTGCGAGCATGGAGGTCGATGCTCCCGCTTCCAAGGCGAAATTGTAAACTCTCATTGAAGTCATGTCTTCAGGGGGGTGATGTTTGTACCAGATTTGCATGTAATGGGCTAATACCTTGTTTCTTGTTGAGAAATGCTTGGAGGCTATAAGTGGCAAATATGGCCCGGCACACCGGTCGCAAAATCGCGGCAGCCCATTTCATCGCAAGCGACGGTCGTGTGAAAGTTTGGTGACAACCGCGCGTCAACTTTTGTGGAGCCAGGGTCGACTGCGAATCGTGGCTGACGCTGCAACAAACTGCGAAAGCAATGCGTGTGGTGAACGGGAACACGAGAGTGGACGTGGCCTTACAAATATATAGGGCCATAACCTACAAACCCGCCGTCGGCCAGTGCATCACTTTTCCAAGTCCATGTCAATGAAAAATCTTAAGAAATTCTCGACACCCAAAAACTGCCAGCGGTGCAATTGTGAATAGCTTTCGCCACGCTGGAAACGCGAGACTGCGTCGCTTCAATTCATGCGCGTCATTTCCGATTGCTTTCGGCTATGAAACCGGAGATTGCGCTTCAAAATCGATTAATGCTTTTTAGCTATACAACCGAAACACGTTTACGTTAAGATTCCGCTTTTGCCATTATGGAACTGCGTCATCTTCGATATTTTGTAGCTGTTGCCGATGCCCTCAGCTTTACAAGAGGCGCACAAAAGCTGCGTCTCGCGCAGCCGTCACTCACCCGGCAGATCAAGGATTTGGAAGAAAAAATCGGCGTGCGCTTGTTCGATCGCACCAAGCGCCGGGTCAGCCTGACGGAGGAGGGAAAATTCTTTTTGGCCGACGCGAAGCGGGTTCTCGCGCACAGCGCGGAGATTGTCCAAGCCGTCCAGCGTTTAAACGGGCGAGACAGGCTCCGCCTCAATATCGGATACGTCGCGAATCTTTTCTACAGTGTGCTTCCGGCCAGCCTCGCTGCATTCCAGTGCTCACTCCCAACCGTCTCGATCAATCTTTTCGACATGACGTGCGGCGATCAGTTTCGTGCGCTGGAGGATGGTAAAATTGATATCGGTTTCGTCGGATTCCAAAAGCCGATTGAGGAACCCGGTTTGGAGTTTCGGCTGATTGCCTCCTACAAAACGGTCGCGGCGCTGGCAACAAATAATCCTCTGTCCAAGAAAACGGTAATCAAACTGAATGACCTGGAACCGATGTTTTTTATTGGTCTATCGGAGGCAAGTTACCCTGGTTATCGCGACTGGTTGATCACAACCTGCCGGCAAGCTCGCCTTAGACCCAAGATTTTGCAGGAGGCCAACACGGAACGAACCCTAATCCAGGCCGTGGAATCGGGATTAGGCGTCGCTCTTTTGCCCGATCAGATCAAGAAACTCTCTGGTGAGAACGTCTCGTTTCGCCCCATCAGTCCTCCCGTCGCGTCCCAATCGTGCATTGCCTGGAAAAAAGAGAACCCCTCGGCGACGCTCAAAGCTTACCTGCAAACCATCACTGACTTCGCGGCGAGGGCGCGCTGATGTGATTCGTTTTGCTCCTCGATTTCACGTATCGAGATGGGCAATCATCGAAATGTTCGTATTGAGCAGCCGTGCCATTGGGCTATTTGTTTTCGCCGCCAGAGCCGCATCGATGAAGTGATTTTGAGTTGCGTTCGGAATCTTGGCGCGCACCTCGAGCTCGATCCGGGTGAGCGTCCAGTTGCCTTTTGATTCTTCCAGCCTGGCGATCGCCGTTGTCTCAATCCGCTCGGGCTGAAGTCCCGCGCGCTCCAACTCATGGGAGAGGGTCATGGAAAAACATCCCCCCAGTGAGGCGGCAATCAGTTCCTCCAGGTTAGTTTCGTTCCCATCTTTTCCGTTCCCTTTTTCAAATCGCGTCCGAAAAGAGTAATCGGTATCGCGCAGGACGCCGCTCTCCGTGCTCAGCGTGCCTGTGCCATCTCGCAGATTTCCTCGCCAGACCACTGAAGCTTTACGGTTCATGAATTGATAAGTAAAAAAAGCAGCTTGTCCGCGGACAGGCTGCTGG
>JBAQJG010000351.1:0-4430 GCA_049300145.1 Chthoniobacterales bacterium
GATCTGGCCCAATCGCAAGTCTCGATTTTTTGCGCCGAAACGCAGCCGGGCGAACTTTCCTCGCGCATGCAGTTGAGCGACGTCGTAAACAAAAAGCACATTCGCCACGGTCATATGGTCAACATCACGCCCCAGATCATGCGTGAAGGAATGCGCGCCGATTTTCGGGCGGTAGATGCGCTTAGTCAGCGCTTGGTCGAGCGGGCGCGACATGCCGAGCGCATAGAGTGCCGCACACCGCGCGGCACCGATTTCGAAGCCGAATTTTCGCCGAAACTGAAATGGCTCAAAACGAGCGGCATCATCACGCCGGAGAAATGGGGCAACCTGCCCGGCGGCGAAATTTTCACCGCTCCCGCAAACACGAGCGGCACATTCGTCGTTGACGGCGTCGTCGGCGATTATCTCTGCACAAAATACGGCGACCTGCGCGGCACGCCACTTACGATCGAAGTGACAGACAATCGCATTGTCGATCTTCATTGCGATCACAAGGAGCTGCTCGAGGAGTTTCGCGCTTACACGAACACGGATGAAAACAGCAATCGCGTCGGTGAATTCGCCATCGGCACCAACACCGCTTTAACGCACGTCATCGGCAATATTTTACAGGACGAAAAAATTCCCGGCGTTCACATCGCCTTCGGTCATCCCTACGCCGAGCACACCGGCGCAAATTGGGTTTCCAAAACGCACATCGACTGCGTCGGACGCGACTTCGACATCTGGTTCGACGGCGAGCAGGTGATGCGCGCCGGAAAGTTTTTGGTGTGATTTCAGAAATGACGAAGCGAATGACGAAGGCCGAAGGAAATCCGAAGGCTTGAATGACCGGAGAGTAGTCAACACTACTTTTCGTCATTCGCATCATTCGTCATTCGGCTACTTCGCAATGCATCCTTCACTTCGCGCGCGATTCAATGCCGATTTCACGCCGGCAAAATACGCGGCGCTGTTGCATTGCGTGAACGAGACGGAAAAGTGGCCGGCCGATTTTCGGATCTCGGAGACGCCGATTTTCTTGACGCGAGAGTTCACGAACGAAGCCGTTTACGCCGCGAACAAAATCGCGGCGCAAACGCAAACGGCGGAGTTCGCGAAGCATGCCGGCTCAGCGATTCCAGCAGGGTTGGAAGTGCCGAATGAATCGGCGCATCCAAATTTCCTCGTAGTTGACTTCGGAATTTGCCGCCAAGGAGATCGGCTCGTGCCGCGCTTGATTGAGCTGCAAGCGTTCCCGAGCTTGTTCGGGTTCCAGCTTCTGATTCTGCATTGCATGCGCAAGGCTTATCCGGCGATTCCAAGGAATTGGACGTCGTCCTTCGGCGGAATAAAGGACGAGGCTTACATCAAGCTGTTGCGACGTACGATCGTGGCCGATGCCGATCCGGAAAATGTGATTCTGCTCGAGATCGAGCCAGAAAAACAAAAGACGCGAATTGATTTCGCCTGCACCGAAACCCTGCTCGGTATCCGCTCGGTTTGCCTGACAAAAATCAAGAAGCGCGGACGGCAATTATTTTATCAGCGCGATGGGCGCGAAGTGCGCATCGAACGGATTTATAATCGCGTGATCTTCGATGAGTTGCTAAGGCGACCGGAGTTGGGCGCCGGTTTCGGTTTTCAAGATGATCTCGATGTGACATGGGTCGGCCATCCGAATTGGTATTTTCGGATCAGTAAACATTCGCTGCCATTTTTGAAAACGGAGCACACGTCCCCTGCATTTTTCGCAGATGAATTTCCGAGCGAAGAGAAGATCGAGAATTATGTTTTGAAGCCGCTCTATTCATTCGCTGGCCTCGGGGTGGACATGGAGCCGAGCCGTGAAAAACTCTCGGAGCTCAAAAATCCCCACGAATGGATTCTGCAGAGGAAAGTGGACTACGCCGCCTTCGTTCCAACAACTGACGGTCCGTACTCAAAAGCGGAAATCCGAATGATGTTTATCTGGCCGGAAAATGGTGAGCCAGCACTGGTGAATAATCTTGTCCGCATGAGTCAGGGAAAAATGATGGGCGTCGATTTCAACAAAGAGAAAACCTGGGTCGGCTCCAGCATCGCGCTGCATGAAGGCTGACGCCAATTACGCAGATGACGCGGATTAGTCTGTAGGGGACGCTGTTAGCGTCCCGTCGGGGGAAGCGAACCGCTTCCCCTACAGTTGATCTTGACGCGCGATGACCTCGCGTGTCTCCGCCGACGTGCGTACCGGCACGATCTCGAAGTCCATCAAATCACTCCAGTTTTCAATCCAGCGATCGAATAGAGCGACAGTCTCGGTTTGCATCAATTGGTAACAAATTTTGAAGTCGTGATCGATCCAACTGGAGATGTACTCCAAACCCTCTGGCATCATGCGCCCTTTTTCACGGAAGCGTTGATAGATTGCGGGCGCAGCGCCTTCTTTGAATCGCTCGACCACCATGTAAAGCATGAAAAAGTTAAACAGTTAAAAGAGTTACAAGGTTAAAAAGGGGAGCCTTTGTGACTTTGTAATTTTCTAACTACGCTTCAGTTCTTCGTTCGTCTCAGCGAAGGCGTTGACAGCGAACTCCAGATCTTCGCGAGAGTGGGCGGCCGAGACTTGGGTGCGGACGCGGGCGGTACCGTGCGGCACGACCGGGTAGAAGAAGCCAATGACGTAAACGCCTTTCTCGAGCATGCGCGCCGCGAACTTTTGCGATTTGGCGGCGTCGCCAATCATGATCGGGACAATCGGGTGCGTGCCGGGCTTGATCGTTAGGCCGCGTTCGGTCAGCGCGGCGCGGAAATATTTGGTGTTCTCTTCGAGTTTGTCGCGCAACTCGGTGGATGCGCTGAGTAGCTCGATCGCTTTCAACGATGCGGCGACAACCGGTGGCGCAATTGTGTTGGAAAACAAGTACGGACGCGAGCGTTGCCGTAAAAGATCGACAATTCCCTTGCGGCCACTGGTGAAGCCACCGCTGGCGCCGCCGAGCGCTTTCCCGAGGGTGCCGGTAATGATGTCGATTTTGCCCATCACGTTCCGATACTCGTGTGTGCCGCGCCCCGTTCTTCCAAGAAATCCAGTGGCATGCGCATCGTCGATCATGGTCAGCGCGTCATATTTTTCGGCAAGATCGCAAATGCCTTTCAGGTCCGCGATTGTGCCGTCCATCGAAAAACAGCCGTCGGTTGCGATCAAACGAAAGCGCGCATCTTTCGTGGCGGTCAGTTGCGCTTCGAGATCGGACATGTCGCTGTGCTTGTAACGAAAGCGTTGCGCTTTACAGAGACGGATGCCGTCGATGATACTGGCGTGATTGAGTTCGTCACTAATCACGGCGTCTTTGTCGGTGAGCAGCGTTTCGAAGAGACCGCCATTGGCGTCGAAGCAGGACGGATAAAGAATCGTGTCCTCGGTCCCGAGAAATTTCGTGAGTGCGGCTTCGAGTTCTTTATGAATGTCCTGTGTGCCGCAAATGAAACGGACACTGGCCATGCCGAAGCCGTGGGTGTCGAGCGCTTCCTTCGCGGCAGTGATGAGTGCCGGATGATCGGCCAAGCCGAGATAATTGTTCGCGCACATGTTAAGCACGCGTTTGCCACCGGCGACTTCGATATGAGCGTCCTGCGGGCTAGTGATGATGCGCTCGGTCTTGAAAAGGCCTTGCGATTTTATTTCATCGAGCGTTTGCGAAACCTGCTTTTCAAATTCGGCGAGCATGATAATTGAATAGCAAATCCGCCTGCGCGGGACTACGGCGCGACAAGTTACGCGGATTTAGACGGATAAACAAAAACGAATCTAAAGACCAGGCGGCTAAAATAAACTTGCGGGGCCATGAATAACTGTTAATAACTTTCCCGCGGTCCCCCCTTGAACCACGCCGAGCTTCGCAACCTTGCCTTCGCCGTTCTCGCGGCGTTTATCGCAATCGTTCTGCTTACCGCCTGCGGGACGACCCGGCATGCCTTGCCGCAGTACGAGCCGCCGCTGGCCAGGAACGATTTTCAAACCGTGCGCACAACGGCTTACACGCACACCGAAGCGGACCATCGCGAATTCACCAATCACAACGCGCTCGGCGGCGAATTGCACGCGGCGGGCCCGCCGATCCATCGCGCGGAGAACGTTGTGCGCGCGATTCCAGTTGATGCGATAGAAGATGTCGAAGTCCGCCGCGTCTCAAACTCGGGCGCCACACTTCAACCGTTTTCCCTGGAAGAAACCAGGACGACCACGCGTGTGACCACGACAAGGCACATCACGAAAACCACGCGGGGCGTAAAGCGTGCCGTCGCAGTCGCAAAGCCACCGCCAATCGGCAGCGCTGCAGCTGACTGGTCGCGCTGGCCCGTGGGCACGACATTCCGGTTGCTCTCAACCGGGCAAGTGTATCGGGTCGATGATTACGGCTGGGCGTTATCCGGCCGCAATACGATCGATCTTTACATGGCGAATC
>JBAQJG010000352.1:0-2590 GCA_049300145.1 Chthoniobacterales bacterium
CTTCAGCCCAATCTCGGCGAGGCGCTGATGGCCAAGGGCTATTACCACTACTCCTGTCTGAAGGACTACGACACGGCGGTGCGTTACTTTGAGCAAGCACGTCAGTTCCTGCCCAATAGCAGCCGGATTCCTGAATCGCTGGCCTATGTCGCGCGTAGGCGAGGCCAGTGGGAGCGAAGCGAGTCCTACTTCAACGAAGCCGAGTGGCTCGACCCGCGCAACGTTAACCTGCTCGGCCAGCACGCGCTTTCCTATATCGACCTTCGTCGTTTCCCTGAAACGCTGCGTAAACTTGATCAGGTTCTCAATATTACACCCGACGACGTCGATACCCTGGCGCTCAAGGCAGCTATCGCACAATCCGAGGGCGACCTGCCGCGGGCCTCAGCGCTCCTCGCTCCGCTGCATCCAAACGCCGACGACTCCCCGGTCTTGGAAACACAAGTTTACCAAGCGATTTTGGAGCGTCGTCCCGCACCAATCATCCCTCGGCTAAAGGAAGTATTGGCCAAGCCTGATCCAGCGTTGGGTTTTTACAATGGCGAACTGCGCTTTTGGTTAGGCTGGGCGCAAGAAGTCGCCGGCGACCATACCTCAGCCCAGGAAAGTTGGCGGCAGGCGCGGAGTGAACTGGAACCTTTCCTCAAAGAACAGCCGGAAAATTATTTCCTGATTGGCGATCTAGCGCTCACCAACATGGGTCTCGGTGACAAAACTCCCGCGTTCAAACTAATCGAGCAGGCGATGGCTGTGATCCCGATAGATAAAGACGCGTCGGATGGTCCCCAGCCGATCGAGATCCTCGCCCGGGTGGCTGCGCAGACTGGAGAGCCCGACCGCGCGATCACCGCCTTAGAGAAACTACTCTCGATCCCTTACAGTGGTCCTTTGGCTAATAACATGCCGCTCACTCCTGCGCTGCTCCGGCTCGATCCGATGTTCGATCCGCTCCGGAATGATCCGCGGTTTCAAAAAATGGTCGCCTCGCCCGCGCCGAAATCGGCGGACAAATAACGCGACGCGGCGAGCGCCAGCAAACACCTCGCCCAGCGACGCTAGTCGTGGCTTAATTTAACATCTGGGCCATCATCAACTGAAGCACCGAAAGCACGAAAGCCCTGAAACCTTTTTGCCTTGGAGATCCGCTACTGTTGAGGCAAATCCGTGTTGTGCATAACCATGATAAGCCATTGGCCACTCGTCGAGCGCGTCATGATGAAATTCAACAGCCCCTTTCTTAACGGGATTTCCTGACCGTCCGGACCATGCCCAAGGAAATTCTTGCGCTTAAGTTCTTTCGCGGGATGCAAATAAAGCTCGACAATTATTCTTGGACTTCGTAAAAACGTCCTCGATTACGTCACCCGACGTTTCAACGCATCTTCGGCCCGGACTGAAGTGAGCTGTGGGCTGAACCTACGGTGGGTCGCCGCTTAACGCGATCTCTATGTCCAACTGGAGCCCCGAGTCAGCCGAAGGGAGGCGCTGTTCAAAGCGCCTCGCGAGGATGGTTCCTGGTTCCGCGCGGAACTGGATTGCATATTAATGCAGTTTAACAATTTAACCTCAACGTTCACTTCATTTATGAGAGCAACATCTAAAGCTAAGAAAGCTACCCTGTTCCTGTTTTCCCTTGCCGTGCTGCTGGCGGGCGGCGCGGCGGCGGTGCGCGGGCAATCCGCGCTCGACGGTTTCGACCCGAACGCTAACGGCACGGTTCACGTCGTTGTCGTCCAACCGGACGGCAAGATTTTAATCGGCGGCGATTTTAACACCGTTTTGGGAGTCACGCGCAACCGCATTGCCCGGCTCAACGCGGACGGCACGCTCGACAGCGCCTTCAACCCGAACGCGAACGCTACTGTCTGGTCAATTGCGGTGCAGGCGGACGGAAAGATTTTGGTGGGCGGCACTTTCAACGGAGCGAACAGCATCGGCGGCCAGCCGCGCAACCACATCGCCCGGCTCGATGCCACGACCGGCTTGGCAGATTCGTTCGACCCAAACGCGAACAGTGATGTCCGTTCAATCGCGCTGCAGGCGGACGGCAAGATTTTAGTGGGCGGCGGTTTCAGCGGAGCGAACAGCATCGGCGGCCAGCCGCGCAACCGCATCGCCCGGCTCGATGCCACCACCGGCTTGGCAGATTCGTTCGACCCGAACGCGAACGCTACTGTCCTTTCAATCGCGGTGCAGGCGGACGGCAAGATTTTAGCGGGCGGCAATTTCACCAGCATCGGCGGACAGATGCGCAATTACATCGCCCGGCTCGATCCCACGACCGGAGCGGCAGATTCGTTCAACCCGAGCGCGAACAATGTTGTCGCTTCAATCGAGGTGCAGGTGGACGGCAAGATTTTAGCGGGCGGCGGTTTCAGCGGAACGAACAGCATCGGCGGACAAATGCGCAATTACATCGCCCGACTCGATGCCACGACGGGCTTGGCTGATTCGTTCAACCCGAGCGCGGACGCTACTGTCCTTTCAATCGCGGTGCAGGCGGACGGCAAGATTTTAGCGGGCGGCTTTTTCACCAGCATCGGAGGACAGATGCGCCATTACATCGCCCGGCTCGATGACACGACCGGCG
>JBAQJG010000353.1:0-3062 GCA_049300145.1 Chthoniobacterales bacterium
GCGGGACGAGTTTGACTCCGAATGCTTTCGCGAGTTGATCGCGCCGTTCGCTCTGTTACGCTCCGCTGCCGTGGTGCGTTTTCGCCTTTGGGTTGCAACTGGCCTCGCCCTGAGTGGGATCATCGGCACACTCGTCCACGCACAATTGACCGATGAGGAGAGGGAGAAGCCCGCGCGATCTCTCAAAGCGTACGCCGCTGCATCGGCGTCTCCCGATGAGTCACCGAGCCCGGCCCCGAAAGCGGCCAATCACAAAAGGAAAACGACCGCGAAGCCTTCGCCGAGCCCCGCAGTCGCGGGGCCGGAGACGAAGAAAACGAAAAATGCCGCGGGGGAGGAGGAATCGTCCACCCCCGCGCCGAAAAAGAGTCCGAGCGCGAAAGCGAGGAAGTCTCACAAAAGCGCCGCAAGCAAATCTCCGACTCCCACTCCGAAGAGAAAACATCGGAAGTCTTCTCCAACGCCTTCCGCCTCGCCTAAAAAGTCGCCGAAGAAATCGGAAGAAAATGCAGAGAGGACTCCAGCACCGCATCCATCAGCTGCTCCCACCCCGAGCGTCACGCCGCAGCCGACCATCGCCCATGCTCTTCCAGTTCCGGCTCAGGAGGCACCGCAGGTCACCGTCGAGAAATCGGGTTTCGAGGAAGATCAGGGTCTTGAGCCTCCTCCCTCGCCTCCGCCGCGCCGGTTTGGTCTTTGGCCGTGGACCCGTTCTACTCCTGCTTATCGCTATCTGACGAGATCGATCATCGAGGAAATCCGCCGCGCGCCAGTGCAGCGGCGCCGCTGGCAATTCATTGTCGTCCACAACAGCGGCACCCGGCAGGGCAACGCGGCCGTCTTCGATTACTATCATCGGCATGTGCGGCGCATGCGGAACGGGCTCGCTTACCAGTTCGTCATAGGCAACGGGACATCGACAGGCAACGGCCAGATTGAGGTGGGAGATCGCTGGCGCCGGCAAATCAACGGCGGCCATGTGCACAGCGATTACCTGAACAATATCTCACTCGGCATTTGTCTGGTGGGCGATTTCAATCGCGATCAACCGACCCGATCACAGCTCGAAGCATGCGAAGAACTAATTCGCTACCTGCGGCAACGTTGTGGCAAAACGGCCGGACACGAAATCATTGTGCGGCCACATCGTGAGATGAATCCGCCGCGCTGGCCGACGGACTGTCCTGGGGATGCCTTTCCCTATTCTTGGTTCACGAGATTTGGGGAATGAAAAGAATGACGAATGGCGAATGTCGAAGGATTGACGAAACCCGAATGACGAAATGAGGTATTGATCCCTTTTCATCATTCGACATTCGTGCTTCGTGATTTCCCTCAATGGCGTTGCGCCACGATCAAATTGCTCTCCTTGTAGTTCCAGCGATAACCAAACCCGATCCCGAGCGGTGGCGGATTGCTCTGCGCAAAGAGCTCTTGCAGTCTTGGCTGATAATGCTGTTTGAAGAGCTCGATCGGACCGAGGTAAGTGCCGAAGAACCGGAGGGTCCACTTCTCGGGATTGAAATAGGCCAGTGGAATCCCGGAATCATCCTGCACAATCAGCTTGCTGTGGTCGAGAATGAAATTGCGGATCGTAGCGAAACCCTCCTCGAACATGAGATAAGATGATGACTTGAGGAAGCTCGCCCCGATCCCAAAGTGCTGGCAGAATTTTAGGAACCCTGGGTTAAATTTGATTCCGCCATCGGAAATATCGGTGGTGAAGTAATACATGGTCTGCGCATTGCCGGAGCGATTGTCGGTGTAGTTAATGCGCACCCCGGGAATGCCGCCGGTTTTGCCGCCTTGGAATGTGCCGCTGGAGTTTAAGGAGCCGAATGTCACGTCGGTGATGGTTTTGTCGGCCCGCGCAAGAAAGACATAAAGAATCGGCAGAGTGCCGTTGAGTTGCTGCTGCTGCAAATCGATCTTCATATCCTTGGTGATGAAATAGCTCGTGGTGAGCGACGCGTTCATCGCATTTTCCAGATTGTGCAGCGCACCGGAGAGGTCCGCGATGCGGAGTGGATCGGGTGGTGGGCCCATCGATTCCTTACCGCAGAGAACGTAAACCGATGCGTTCGGAAAAAATTGGTCCACGTAAAGAAAATCCGGACCGCTAAACATGTAGAAGGCGACCGGTATCGATTGCTTAGCTTCGGGAAGATATGTGGTTTCCCAGAGGGCCAGTTTTTGGAGCTGGCGCATGTTGAGCTTGGCAAACGCGTTTTCAAAAAAGGTCGAGTGTTCCTGCCAGGCGGGATCGCGGGTGAGCGGGGCGAGCGGTGAATTTTCTGGAACTGGCATACCAGCGAGGAAGCGCGCAGTGTCGTTGGGCGGCGGGAGCGCCGGCGCTGCTGCAGGCGGATTTTGTTGGGCCTGAGTGCTGAGTGCTAGAGCAAAGATCGACAATGCGATCTTTGCGATCCGCTTTGTTGGCGAGTTATTGTTCATACGGAGCGGCCCAATCGTTGCCCGGCACAAAAGTAAAGGAGCACGCCGACGAGCATGGTGGCGAGCCCACCCAATGATTCAATCGGATGCGAGCGCAAGAGGTAGATCATCATCCAAATCGTGATCGCGGCAAAGACGAGTGGTGGAAGCGGATAGGCCCAAACCTTGTATGGGCGCGCCAACCCGGGACGAGTTGCGCGCAAAACAATGACGCCGAGTACCGCCAGCAGTGAGCAGAGAAGTAGGCTAAACTGGACATAGACGACGACGAGCTCAAAACTTCGCGTTAGCAAAAGCAAATTGACGATGAGCAACTGTAAAACAATGGCATTGGTGGGGATACCCTGGCTGTTTTTCCGGCCAAGCAGCCGAAGAAGCCAATGATCTTCGCCCATCGACATGGTGACGCGCGGCCCGATCCAGGTCATTGAGCTAATCGACGCAATAAGTCCGAGGCAAATGACGGCGCCGACAGAACGGCCGCCATCTGCGCCGAAGATATGTTTGCCCGCGATCAAACCCACTTCGAGCTGGTCCCTCAGTTCCGATGCGGGGGTTGTGGCGAGAAAAATCGCGTTCAAGAGGACGTAAATCGCGCTCACCACCAC
>JBAQJG010000354.1:0-1992 GCA_049300145.1 Chthoniobacterales bacterium
AGGCCGGCCAGGCGGACAACGTCATCCCGCAAACTGCCACGCTCCGCGGCACCGTGCGCAGCCTCTCACCGCAAGTGCGCGAACTGCTCAAGACGCGCGTGCGCGAGGTGGTGGAGGGCACAGCGAAGATCCACGGCGCCAAGGCCGAGCTCAGCTACAGCACAGGCTATCCGGTGCTGGTCAATGATGAAGCCCGCACCGCCTTTGCGGCTTCCGTCGCCGCCGAGATTGCCGGCAAGGACAAGGTCGATCGCGATACGCCGCCGCTGATGGGCGCTGAGGACTTCGCCTACATGCTCGAGGAGCGGCCGGGAGCGTTCATCTATGTCGGCAACGGCGACAGCGCCATGCTGCATCATCCGGCCTACGACTTTAACGACGAGGCAATCCCGGTCGGCACCTCATACTGGGTGCGGCTCGCCGAGACTTCGCTGGCCGGCTAGCGCCTTTCCGCTTTCTCTCGTCACCACATCCAATGTCGGCTGTTTGGGGGGTAAAGCAGACGCTCGGCCAGAGCGCCGGAAATGACGCTCTTGACCGATTTTGTTCTCTAATTCCGGGTCTCGGTGTCAAGCTCTCCACGATCATCCTTGCCGGGCTCACTGTTCTCTCCGCGGTAGGGGTGCGCCCTCCGCATGATGGCGTAAGATGACGCTGGTGGATCAATGTTGAAAGCGCGGTCGCTCTGTTCGAACGCTCGCAAAAAATCGGACGATCTCACCACCGCCACCGTCCCGGCAGGGACGGCTTTTCCCGCTTTGTCGCGGGAACCCTATGATCTCCCTATGCGCGCTAAGCCGCAGCCTTCTTCGTCGACCAGTTGAACTCCGTCCCGTCGATCCACATACGGTGCAGAATGACCGCGAGCTTGCGCGCGACGGCAACCTTAGCCTTGCGAAGCCCATTGCGCTTGGCGAGCCTCGTGCCCCAAGCTTTCAGCGCCGACCATTTCGGCACGCGGGTCATCAGCACGCCGGCCGCTTCGAACAGATACATCCGGAGCATGCGGTCGCCGCACTTTGAGATTCGGCCGGACCAGTCGACCTCCCCGGAGGCATGGCGTCGGGTTGTCAATCCGACATAGGCGCCGACACTTCTCGATCGCTTGAAGCGTGTCGGATCGTCGACCGTCGCCTTGAAGCAGAGCGCGGTGATCGGGCCGACTCCAGGCACGGTCATAAACCTGCGGACCTGCACATCATGACGCGCCAGCCTCAGAACCTTACGGTCGAGATCGCCGACCTGCTGCTCGATGGCCTTGCGCGCGACAAGCAGTGGCCTGACCGCAGCAATCAGCTCGGGACGGTTCTCGATCAACTCCTCGGCTCGCACGGCAAAGACATTGAATTTGGCACGGCCAATGACGAGACCGAGGTTCTTGAGAAGGCCACGGATCTGGTTCTCGAGATCGCGCTTGATCTTCACCAGCAACGCCCGGCTCGCCAGGAGCGCCCTGACCGAGTGGCTGTCGAGGTCCTTGACGCGCACCTCCTTGAACCAGCCGGTCTGCATGATACGGGCAATGCCGGCCGCATCATTGCGGTCGCTCTTATTGATCTGCATCTTGAGCACTGCCTTGGCGTGTCGCGCGTCGATGCAGATCACCGGCAGGTCAAGTCGCTTGAGCTCGGTCCACAGCCACGTGGCCGTCGGTCCTGTCTCAAGGCCTATCCGAACTAGCGCATCTGATCTAACGAACGCGGCAATTGCCTCGGGATCTGAATCGACTACGCCCTCTCGCACCACCGATCCCGTCTGGTTCACCACACAGATCGACGTCAGCTTCAACGATACGTCCAGTCCCACATAGTGTTCCATCGCAGCTCTCCATCTTTGCAGGCCGCATGAGGTTCGGCCGATACGTTCCTGAAGAGCTGATTCGCTGTGCCTTTGTCTGGCTCGATCCCGGAATTACCCCATGTTGCAAAACTCGGCCGATGAGCGATCGGTCCCAAAAATGGGCAATATCGGAATCCAATGGCAGGTTTCTTG
>JBAQJG010000355.1:0-11267 GCA_049300145.1 Chthoniobacterales bacterium
AGTAGAGCAGCATCCCTTCGTCGCTCCCTGAAATCGCGTCATAACGCCAATGACGCAGCGCCGCTTCATGGCGAACCTCACGTCCGAAAATCACGAACGCGTCGCGATGATCACGATATCCAGAGACGACTTTCGCCGCCGTGTAGCCGCTCATAAATAAGATCGACAAGAGCAGAGCTATCACAACCCAAAGGTAGGCCCGGCGCGCTGCGCCGACCCCCGAAAGCTTTCGGGACAGCGCGGCGTCCCTACCACAAATCTGCGCAGCAAAGAGCAGACAAAGCGGCGGTACCACTGGAAAAATTCGATCCACGCGTTTCGAAGGAATCAGCGACATCACGATCAAACCGCCCAAACTCCAACAGACCAACCAAAATATTTCCGGCGACATCTCCCGAAATAACGCATGTAGCTTCGACTCCCTGGAGCGAAGATCGGCAATTGCCGTTGCGATCATCAACACGCTCCAGGGGGCAAATTTGTGGAGGAGATGCGGCAAATAAAAATAAAGCGGCTGCGGCCGGTGCACCGCTTCGCCGAAGCGGGCGACGAATTCGCGTACCACAACCTGCTCGAAAAAGCCGGGCACAAACAGAACGCCGCCCATCACCCAAAGAAGAAAAATTCCGAGCGACGCAAACCACGGCCACCAACCGCACCACGCACTGTGGTGCCAAGCGTGTCGCCTGCGTCCCCACAATTGAAACAAGAGAATGCCAGGGAGCAAAAAAGCGTAAACGATCGGCCCTTTGATCAACATCGCCGCCGTGAGCACCGCGAAGATGGATACTTGATCGGGTAATTTCCAGGCCGCGCAGTCGCGGATTTTTTTCCAGATGAAGAGGCCAAGCAGAAAAATCACCAACGCCAGGGGCATGTCCGTCCGCGCCAGCGTTGCCAGACGCGGACTCAGCAGATTGAAGCCAAACGAACTCAGGGCAATCAAGCCGGCGCCGGCGCCATGAGCGGCCGTCGCAACGCGAAATAACAAAATCGAGATCGCAATCGCCGCGAGAAATGACGGCAACCGCCACGCGACATCCCACGATCGCGTGAGCGCAAAGAAAACGGCCGATGTCCAGCCTACCAGCGGCGGTTTTGTCGCCACGCCTTCGTTCGGCGTTCGCTGATAAAACCAATGGCCCTCCTTCACCATCTCGAAGGAAGTGAACGCCTGCTTGGCCTGATCGTAATCGTCAAGTTGCCACGGCAGATTTGTGATCAGGAAGAGGATGATCACAAGCCCACCGACGACCCAGGCGGTGCGCCTGTTCTGAAGAAAATGTTCTGCCCGGCTCGCGCCCATTCCGTGTGTTGCTGCGCTTGAAACCAAAGTCACAATGTTTAGAGAATCTCGTTAACACCGGGCTTGAGGCCGGTGATCACGGACGCACTCGCAGCCAAGTCGTTTCAACGGCTTCCCTCCTCTGATTGATGCAGCCCATGCCGATGAATGAATTCCTTAAACTCCTGCGCGAACGTGCGGACCCGATGATGTTGTTCCTGACCTGCGATATATGCGGCCACTTGATCGACATTTGATTCCGACACCGAGAAGGCGCCGTATCCTCTGCCCCACGCGAATTTTCTCGTGATCAAATCATTTGCGTTGATCCAATGAGAAGAACTTCCTTTAAATAATTGCGCCACCTCCTCGATTGAGAGACCAGTTGGAAGATCGACAAGAATATGAACGTGATCCGCGTTTACGTAATTGATCTTCATGTAGAGGCTTTTCGTTTCGGCATATTCGTGAAGGCGACGAGATACCCGCGCCGCGGCGTCTTTGTTTAGTATTTTCTCCCGATTCAGCGTTCCCCAGATTAGATGCACCCAGCATCGGGAATAGGAGTGCAACGCCATACCTGCGAGGGTAAGCCGTTAAAACGGCTTATGTCCATCTTCTGGGCCGATCACCGGCCTGAAGGCCTGTGTTAATGAAAACTTCCGGGACAATTGAACCTCAAAAATGGTGTCAATAAGCGGAGTTCTGAGAATCGAATTCGTAAGGCCATCTTAACCAGGGTGCCGGCCAAGCAAATCTCATTGACACCGGCCTTGAGGCCGGTGGGCACACACGCCGCCGCTGGCCAGCCGTTTCAACGGCTTTCCATTATCGTGCAAGTTCCTCGACAATTGTTCGCGCAGCCTTTGCGCTGGCTCCGCCTTCCCCTAGCTGGGGCACAATCGCATCGAACTCGGAAATCATCCGGTTTCGCGCCACCCGGTTATGCATTAGTCGCAGAACGGCTTGGGCGATGGCCTTGGGGCTCGCTCGATGCTGAATGAATTCTGGCACGATTTCTTTGTTCGCGAGCACGTTCGGCATGCCGAGATATTTCACCTTCACCACAAGTCGGGCCGCCAGATACGTCGGCCACGCAACCTTGTAAATAAGCACAAAGGGCAGCCGAAAATACGCCGCCTCCAGCGTGGCGCTTCCGGAAGCAACAATTCCGGCAGAGGCGCGTTGCATCGTGGCGGCCGTCTCGCCTGTGACAACGCGGAACAGTCCCTCTCTCATCCGAGCAGCCATCAAAGCATCGGAAATTTCCGCTGCCAGCGATTCCGACGCCGCGGCAATCTCGAAGCGTAAGACTGGTCTCGCACGAAAGAGTTCGCGTGCGGCGTCCAATATAACGGGAAAATTCCTGGCCACTTCTCGCGGGCGACTCCCGGGGAAAAGCCCGACCAAATTCGAATCGCGTTTGCTGTCGATCTTGCCGGTGCGCAATCTCTCCACCATGGGATGACCGACAAATACCGTGCGCAGACCAGATTTGTGGTAGAGCTCGGCTTCAAACGGAAAAATGCAGAGCATGAGATCGAGAAAGCGCGCCATCTTTTTGATTCGGCCGCGATGCCAGGCCCAAACCTGAGGGCTGATGTAGTAGATGATTTTGATGATTTTCCGTCTGAACACAGACGTTTTTTCGTCTATGCGACCAGTGAGCATGTTGCTCGCTGCATCGTCAGGCGTGATGCCTCCCGGCCGCACCGGCTTCGAGCCCGCGTTGCGACACAGAGCGCGCGCCAGGCGCAAATTGAAGCCGGGGTAATCGATCAGCACAACGGCGTCTGGTTTACTCTTCTCAATTTCAGCGAGTGTTTCGCGAAACTTTTCCCGAAAGAAACCGTAGTTCTTAATCACCTCCCACAAGCCCACCACCGCGGCATCATCGATCCAGTTCGCGAATTGCTCGCCGGCGATCGCTTTCATTTGCGGGCCGCCGCGCCCGAGGAAACTCAGATCGGCATCGCATTGGCGCAGCGAACGCATCAACTCCGCGCCGTGATTGTCACCGCTCGCTTCGCCCGCGAGAAAATAGAGCGTCATAAATCAGTTACGCGCTGAGTCTAGCAGAAGAGGACCCCGGAGGGACATGCTTCTGCGTGTGCTGCACGTCCCATGTGATCGCTCACCATCGCAGTACGTTAAGCTCTCCTTGATATGGCCAGTCATCCGCGTCCGCAATGTACCCATGACGAACAGGATTGCTGCGAACGTATTCCCATTTGTCACCGTAGCTTTCGCCGGACCGAAACTGTCGGTTCCAGTATGACGTTGCCACAGCGTGCCGCCAGGCTCGCCCATGCTGCGCGTCACAAGAGATTTCCAAAAGCGCATCCAGCGCTCCAGTGACGGCGCGTCCAGACCGTTCCGCGCACAGAAAAGGTGAATGTGATCGGGCATGATCAGGTAGCGTCCGACCAGCCACGTCGATGCCGCACACTAGGCTGTGACAATTGCTTGCTGAGCCGAAGCGGACGCCAGAATCTGACGTCGCTTGGCGGTGCAAGTCGTGACGAAAATGATGACCGCCCGGTTGTGCGCCTCACGAGGAACGAGATCGGATGCCTCCGCTCCGGAGGGACGCGCTTCTGCACGTCCTGGGCCTCAGATTGGGGACATGCAGAAGCATGTCCCTCCGAAGAATGTCCCTTCGAAGCGTGAGATGGCGCACTCATGCTGGCCGATGCGTATCCATTGCGATGCACTTCGTGATCTCCACGGCGAGCTCTAGCGCTGCGGCTGCCTGGAAACCGGAAACGCGCGGCTCACGTCCGGTCCTTGCGCATTCGACGAACGACGTGAGCTGACCTTTGAGCGGCTCCTCGCGCGCGATCTCGACTTTGTCACGCGTAATCCGTCCTCCCGCGCGCCGGTAGATTTCGCCGCTCTGATTTTGATAATCCAACGAGAGATAAGCGTCCTCCTGAAAAACGCGAATCTTGCGCATCCGCTCAGGACTGATGCGGCTCGAGGTAACGTTCGCGACACAGCCGTTCTCGAAACGCATCCGCGCGTTCGCGATGTCTTCGCCGCGGCTTAAAACCGCAACGCCCACCGCGTCGATGCTCTGCACGGGCGAGCGCACCAGGTGCAAAATAATTTCGAGATCGTGGATCATGAGATCGAGAACCACGCCGATGTCCGTGCTGCGCTCCGGATAAGGCGAGAGCCGGTGCGCTTCGATGAAGCGCGGATGCGTCAAGCGTTCTTCCAATGCGCTCAAGACCGGGTTGAATCGCTCGACGTGGCCGACTTGCAAAATCAGTCCGTTCCGGGCCGCCAGATCCGCCAGTTCGCTGGCGTGGGCAGCGTTGTCGGTAATTGGTTTCTCGATCAACAAATGTTTGCCTCGTCCAAGCAGAGAACGTGCAATTTCGTAATGCGTATTCGTCGGTGTCGCCACCGAGGCGGCGTCAACCAGTTCGATGAACTCATCGAGTGACTGCGCGACCGTCACGCGAAATTTTTTTCCGATGGTGTCGGCCTTCGCAAGATCCACATCGTAAATCGCAGCAAAATCCCCCGCGGGAATTTCGGCGTAGAGCCGGGCGTGATTGCTCCCGATATGACCGACGCCAACAACTCCGACACGAAGTTTTTTCATTATCTGTAGGGGAAGCCGTTGGCTTCCCGTGAGACGCTAACAGCGTCCCCTACAGACCTCCAGCAGAACCGCAGGTGGAGATTTAAAGGTGGATCGAGCAGTCTCGTGCTCGATGCTAAAATATGGCGGCGAAGCCGCATTAATTAACATTGGCCGACGGAGCGGTCGATCCACCTTTTCGCCCGCGTTACTGCGCGCAGTTTGCACGAAACCAGTCGTAGGTGCGCGCAATGCCTTCGCGAAGCGGAATCGTTGCGCGCCAGCCAAGATCATGCAGCTTGGCCACATCGAGAAGTTTTCGCGGCGTGCCGTCCGGCTTGGTGGCGTCCCAAGCGAGTTTGCCATCAAATCCGACCACGTCGCAGATCAGTTCCGCCAGTTCGCCGATTGAGACGTCCTCGCCGCAACCAACATTGATGATTTCAGGCGAATCATATTTTTCGAGGAGAAACACGCAGGCCGAGGCAAGATCGTCCACGTGAAGAAATTCGCGGCGCGGTTTGCCCGAGCCCCACACGGTCAGTTCTCGCGCCTTTCGTGTTTTGGCTTCATGCGCTTTGCGCAACAGCGCCGCCAGCACGTGGGAGGAGAGCAAATCGAAGTTGTCGTTAGGCCCGTAGAGGTTCGCCGGCATTGCCGAAACAAAGTTCGCTCCATACTCGCGCGCGTAGGCCTGGCAAAGCTTGATCCCGGCGATTTTGGCAATGGCATAAGCTTCGTTGGTGGGCTCGAGCGGTCCACTGATCAAGGCCGTTTCCGGGATTGGTTGCGGCGCATGCTTCGGATAAACGCATGAACTCCCGAGAAAAAGAAGTTTGCGCGCCCCGCTGTCGTGCGCCGCACGAATGATGTTATTTTGAATGCGCAAATTATCGAGCAGAAATTCGACGGGAAAATCACTATTCGCTTTGATCCCGCCCACTTTTGCCGCCGCGAAAACCACGACGGCCGGTTTTTCTTCAGCGAAGAAATTCCGCACGGCCTCTTCGTCCGCGAGGTCCAGCTGCGAGCGGTCGCGCTTAGCTAGATTGCCAAAACCCTCGGCTTCGAACCGCCGGATGAGAGCGCTGCCCACCAGGCCGCGATGACCCGCAACAAAGATCTTTTCTGATTTATTCATGATGCAACTGGCCAGGCACTGTTTAGCATTTTCTCTTTTCGTGCTTTGCGCAATCCTCACTTCCTGAGCAAGGGGCAAACTACGTCTCCACTTTCAGAAGACATACAAGCCTTTCATGTTCACGAGCATGGCATGAGGAGAATTGACATTGCCGAGAAAACCAGCGGACGTAATGGTATCATCATGATTGTGCAGGCGAAGGAGGCGTTTCAGTTCGATGCCATCGACGATGTCGTTAACGATATCGCGCGGGGCCGCATTGTCATCGTGACGGACGATGCCGATCGCGAAAACGAAGGCGATCTCGTGATGGCGGCCGAGAAGGTGACGCCGGAGGCGGTCAATTTCATGGCCAAGCACGGGCGCGGTCTGATTTGCGTGCCCATTTCAAACGAGCGCGCGGAACAGCTCGGCTTGCAGCGTATGGTGGCGCAGAACCGCGAAATGCATCGCACCGATTTCACCGTCTCGGTGGATGCGGCCCGCGGCGTAACCACCGGAATCAGCGTGCACGATCGGGCCGCGACAATTTTGGCAATCGCGAATCCAAAATCGTCGCCGAGCGATCTGGTGCAACCGGGCCACGTTTTTCCGCTCCGCGCCAAAGATGGCGGCGTGTTGCGCCGCACCGGTCACACGGAGGCGGCGGTCGATCTTGCCCGCATGGCCGGGCTGCAACCGGCCGGAGTGCTTTGCGAAATTCTGCACGACGACGGGACGATGGCGCGCTTGCCAGAGCTGATGGAGTTCCGCAAAAAACACGGATTGCGCATGTGTACGATCCAGAGCTTGATCGCGCATCGGCGCGTCCGCGAAAAGCTGGTGGAGCTGGAGCAGGTGATAAAATTGCCGACTGAGTACGGCGATTTCGATTTGCATTTGTATCGATCGAAGCTCGATGGCGCGCATCACCTCGCGCTGGTCAAGGGCAAGATTGACAAGGCGCGTCCAACTCTGGTGCGCGTGCACAGCGAATGTCTCACCGGCGATGTCTTCGGTTCGCGCCGGTGCGATTGCGGAAATCAATTACACGCGGCGCTGCGACAAATCCAGGAGGAGGGAAACGGTGTGCTCGTTTATATGCGACAGGAAGGACGTGGCATTGGGCTGGCGGCAAAAATTCACGCCTATAAATTGCAGGAGGAAGGACTCGACACCGTGGAAGCAAACGCCCGGCTCGGTTTTCCGAGCGATTTGCGCGATTACGGACTCGGAGCGCAAATTCTTTTCGATCTCGGCGTTCGGCAGTTCCGTTTTCTAACCAACAACCCGAAGAAAGTTGTCGGTCTCGAGGGCTACGGTATCCAAATGATCGAGCAAGTGCCGATTCGCAGCGAAGCCAATCCATACAACGCCAGGTACCTCGAAACCAAAAAAGTAAAGATGGGGCACCTCCTCTGAGGCGGAGCTTGCTTGACGAGCGATTGTCGACCTTTCACCCCATGGCAGTGTCGAACCTGATTCAACCCCGCTCCCGTGTCTTCAGCGGGAAACGCGCATTTACGATTGTCGCGAGTCACTTCAACGCGCCCTACGTCCAGGGGTTGGTCAATCACCTGACCGAGGAACTACGCAGACTCTCTCCCAAAAGCGTCCTCGCGCTGCATCAAGTGCCGGGCGCATTCGAAATCCCCGTGGTCGTGCGCGAGCTGGCGGCGAAAAAAAACGCGGACGCAATCATCGCCATGGCCGTCATATTGAAGGGACGCACCAGCCACGCCGAACACCTCGGGCGTTCTGTGACCGACGCGTTGCAACGAATCGCGGTCGATCACGGTGTGCCGGTCATCAACACCGTGCTCTGCCTCGACAATGAACTACAGGCGCGCGAGCGTTGCCTGGAAGATAAAATCAACCGCGGAACTGAGGCGGCGCGGGCTGCAGTGGAAATCGCCGGCGTCATGTCGGAGCTTCGCGGGAAATAAATCTTATGGGGAAACGTCGAGTCGCGCGGCAGGCGGCCATCCAATATCATTTCTGGCGCGACCTCCAGCACGGCGAGGCACCCGAGCGAATGGAGGATTTCTGGGAATTTTGCCCGGCCAAGCCGCGCGTGCGCGAATTCGCCCAGCCGCTCATCGAAGGAATGGTCGCGCATCTGCCAGAAATCGACGAACGGATTCGGCGCTACTGCGAGAACTACGAGTTCCATCGCATCTCCGCGGTCGATCGCAATGTGCTGCGCCTTGCCATCTACGAAATGCTTTACCGCGACGACATCCCACCGGTTGTTTCAATTAACGAAGCGATCGAGCTCGCGAAAACGTTTGGCGGCGCGGAATCCGGTCGTTTCGTCAACGGCATTCTCGACCGGGTGAAAGACGATTTGACGCGACCATTGCGTGAAGCAGCGCCCGCAGCGAGAGAGCAGGAGAATCATTAAATCGTGAATCGTTAAATCGTTTCCACGATTCGCGAATCACGATTCAAGATGAAATTTCTCCGCTCCGTTGTTGAGAGTTTCGCCAATAAACCGATCGATTGGGACGAGCTCGAGGAAGCGCTTATCCGCGCCGATCTCGGCGTGCCGATGACGTCGCGGATCATCCAAAAACTGCAGGAACGCGAGGCTTGGTCTTTGCTGGGCATCAATGACGTCGTCAAAGTCGCCCGTGAGGAAGTCTTGCGCGTCCTGCCAACCAGGTCGGAACCAATCCGGCCGCTGCCCGACAAACCGAAAGCGATTCTCATCATGGGCGTAAACGGCACGGGCAAGACAACATCAACCGCCAAACTCGCGCATTATTTCCAAAAAAATCGACATCGTGTCTTGCTCGCAGCTGCGGACACCTTTCGCGCGGCAGCGATCGAGCAACTTGGCATTTGGGCCGAGCGACTGGGGGTGGAGATGATTCGCGGTCAATACAACGCCGATCCGGCCGCGCTTTGTTACGAGGCCCATCAAGCGGCCGAGAAACGCAAGGTCGAATTCTTGCTTTGCGATACCGCCGGACGATTGCACACGAAAACGAATTTGATGGCTGAATTGCAGAAAGTGAAGCGCAGCCTGGCCAAGCGCGATCCGGACGCACCGCATGAAACATTGCTGGTGATCGATGCCACCACCGGCAGCAACGCGCTTAGCCAGGCGCGCGAGTTTCACAACGCCATGGGACTGACCGGCTTGATCGTGACCAAACTCGATGGCAGCGGGAAGGGCGGCATCGTCGTCGCAATTCAAGATGAGCTTGGAATTCCTACGCGCTTCATTGGCACCGGCGAAGAGATCGACGACTTTGCGCTATTCGACGGACGCGAATTTGTCGCGAAGATGTTGTAGCTGAAATTCAAAGCCGTGGGAGACGTGGTCAAAGAGACGTTCGTGCCGGAGGACAGCGTCGCTCCAGTCGCAGCGACCGGACTACATGGTTTTCTCGCGAAGTTCACCGTGCTCAAGGGAGCTCAACGCGAGTTATGGCTCACCTTTGCGATAAAGCTGCTAATTATCTCCGCCTACTCGATCACGAATAAGACGCTGATTTTATGGCTTTCGTCAGATCTTGGGTTCAACGATCAATCGGCGGGAGCCTTGGTTGGTTGGGTCTGGGCGCCAGCGATGACCGTGTGCACGCTGTTAGCTGGATCGGTAACCGACGCTGTTGGCCTTCGCCGAACTTTTTTCCTCGGCGTCTTTGTCTGCCTGATTGCCCGCGCCGTAATGGTGTTTACAACGATAAAATGGCTGGCGCTTGCCGGCGGCTTGTTTCCTTTAGTCATCGGCGAGGCGTTAGGCACGCCGGTACTGATCGCAGCCGCGCGGCGGTATTCGACTACGCGACAACGCTCCATCTCTTTCTCGATCATCTACATGGTCATGAACGTCGGCTACCTCATCGCTGCACGCATCTTCGACTACGTCCGGCAGACTTTAGGCGAACATGGCCATCTGAATCTCTTTGGATTACAGATAACAACTTATCGAACGCTATTCCTGGTAAGCCTCGGCTTCGAGGTCCTGCTTCTGCCGACGATTTATTTCCTGCGCCGAGGAGCGGAAGCGACAGACGAAGGCGTTCAGTTCACGGCCGAGCCGGTGAGATACGCCACAGGTGCGTTCTGGGAGCGTATCTGGCTAACCGTCCGTGACAGTGCTCGCGATACCGTCCGGCTGTTTCGACGCCTACTCAGTCAGTCGATGTTTTACCGGCTCCTTGTTTTTCTCCTCTTGATTGGATTTCTGAAGCTCATTTTCCTGCAAATGGATTACGTCTTCCCCAAGTTCGGCATTCGCGAATTGGGGGATGGCGCTCCGATCGGTCAGCTCTCGGCCATCAATTATCTTCTGATCATTTTGCTGGTGCCAATTGTCGGTGCGCTCACGCAACAGTTCTCCGCATATCGAATGGTCGTAGTCGGTGGAGTCATCTGTGCTGCTTCGGTGTTCGTCATGGCTTTGCCGACGGCATGGTTTCAGGCTTCCGCCAACGGTGTCTTCGGACGATGGCTCGGTCACGGTTATCTCGGATTGAAAGATGGAATCCATCCCTACTACGTCATGACTGCGATCTTCATCGCCATCTTCTCGATCGGCGAAGCATTCTACTCACCGCGAGTTTATGAGTATGCTGCCGCGATTGCTCCAAAAGGGCAGGAAGCGTCCTATGGCGCGCTATCCTATATTCCATTTCTCCTGGGGAAATTGCTCGTTGGAAGCGGAGGATGGTTGTTAGCGACGTTTTGTCCAGAACACGGCCCGCGACATTCCGGGAGGATGTGGCTTATCTTTGCTCTGGCGGCATCGGTCGCGCCGATTGGATTGCTTGGGCTGCGTCGCTACATTCGCGTTCCCGAAGCCGGGCGACAGGATGTCGACTAGCGTCCGATTAGTTACGATGAGGCCTGAAGTCGTCCGCCTGATCTCGAAACCTATCCAAGGTTGGATCATTTGCGCGGCGCGGCGAGTAGACGCAGGAAAAATGCGTGACTGCAGAAATCGCGCTGAGGGAAGTCGCACCCGACCATTTTCAGCCTGTTTGCGAATTTGATTAAGAGAAATAAAACTCGCGCCGATGCACTTGCCGGACGACGTTTTCGCGGGTAAGTGAATTATTGAGGATGCGGCCCGTGCACCGGCGGGGACTTTTGGGTTGATGAGCACGAGAATCACACACAAACACACGTCACACGTGAGTTTATGGCTTGGCCTGTTGGGTGCCGTCTCGGTGGTTGCCGTCTCGATTTTATTCTGTCACGCGCAAGAGCAGAAAATTAGAAGTGGAAAAATGAATCCGGTAAAAGCAGGGCCCAGT
>JBAQJG010000356.1:0-1687 GCA_049300145.1 Chthoniobacterales bacterium
CCATCTCTTCCTGGATCGAGGATTGAAGCAGTATGGGTCGCTACCTGGCTCACGACGATGTGCCGGTGGCTATCAGTAGCTATCGAGCACCCACATTACGCTTAAGCATTCCAAGACCGCCGATAGCCGCCTTTTCTACTCCCCTCACTCCCACTCGATTGTTTTAAGCCATGGTAACCTGCTGATTTAGAGCCGCAAATTTTGTCTGCGCCCGACGAAGAACCGTCGCACCAATCCGTCAGAAAATTGCGCTCTTGATTTTTAAACACGAATTTCCACGATACGCGATCTCCTCGATTCCAGCGACTATCGACATCAATCGGCCGAGATTTTCGCCATACTCAACCTTCGAATGACCATCAGCCTCACGGCAACTTGCAACAACGGAGGTGCAGCATGGAGATGGCGTATCGAGAGCGGTGGCAGGCTGAGATTGCCGAGCTGCAAAGGATCTTGTCTGGGTTTGACTTAAGAGAGGAGTGCAAGTGGGGAAAGCCCTGCTACACAATGGCTGGAAAAAACGTCGCCATCATTCAGGGCTTCAATGAATATTGCGCGTTGGGCTTCTTTCAGGGTGCATTGCTGAAGGACCCGAAGAAGCTGCTGGTGCAGCTCGGGCAGGTTCAGGCAGCGCGAGTGATGAAGTTCACCAGCGCCAAGGAGATTGCTACGAAGGCGGCCACCATCAAGGCCTACGTGCGCGAGGCCGGGGCGGCCGAGAAGGCCGGAAGGAAGGTCGAGACGAAGCCCCCAGAGTTTCCCGTGCCCGAGGAGTTGAAGGAGAAGTTCCGCAACGATCCGCGGTTCAAGCGCGCGTTCGAGGCGCTGACGCCGGGTCGGCAAAGGGGATACCTGTTTCACTTCGCTGGCGCGAAGCAGTCTGGGACGCGGACCGCGGATCGAGAAGGCGATGTCCGCGATCTTCGAAGGACGAGGGTTCCTGGAGCGGCGATAGATCCTGAAACTGTGGATACGTACCGAGAGATAGTCTCCTCGACGGTGATCAGCGACTATCGAAAACGTTCGGTTGATCTCGCTCTGCAATCCTATCCTGCACTATCCGAAATTAGCCCAAGGGCTTATGCACGAGCGTCCGGGTCATCCAGATTTAGTGTACGAAACAGGAACACACGGTGTAAGCTGCTCATCGGGATTGGATTGGGTACTATTCGCGCGAACGTACAGGACGTCCGGTCTCGCCGATGAAACCGGCACATCGCGGATTAAAAAATTTACGCTGCCCTGACGTGGGACGGAGGGTTCGAACTGCGCCATCGAGCGCAGCGTCGTACAAACCCGATCGACCCTAGACCACGACTTGATGCATCGGCATATTTGGGGCGCGCAAGACGACATGCTGATCAATTTGAGCTGGAATTGGATTCGTGTCGTTCACACTCTGCGATGGTGTCGTGGCGACTCGATCACCGCGCCTCACCAACCACCGAAGCACGGAGGTCACGATGGCCCAAAACATCGCAATCGAGCGGGTCGATCACATCGGGGTTCGAGTGCGAAATCTCGACGGCGCTCTGGGCTTTTACAGGGTGCTTGGGTTTACTGTGGTGCGCCGCGCCGAGGGCGACGATGTCGCGATCATTCGCAACGAGCACGGAGTGGAGCTCAATCTCGTGTTCAACGCCAATGCCGGCGATCCGGCCACCAACATTCTGATGGACGTCCGGGA
>JBAQJG010000357.1:0-2294 GCA_049300145.1 Chthoniobacterales bacterium
GGCCGGACTTCGACTCCATCGTCACCGCAATTAAAAAAATTAAGTAAGCGATCCGTTTACTTATCTTCTGATTCTGTTGGACGTTGGACGCTCGCCACGGCGGAGCCCGTCCACGGCGGAGGCGGGTTGGATGTTGGGCGCCTGCCGCGCCGTGGCCGGGCGAAGGCGGGTTCGACGTTTTCATCCTCTCGGAGAGTGAAGGGTGCCTGGTGGCCCTCGCGGTCTTCAAAACCGTTGTTGGTCCCGCGCACGCGGGACCGAGGTAGGTTCGATTCCTATCCTCTCCGCCAATTCTGCATTTTCCCGTTGCCTGTAGCCGCCGCCCTGTGGGCGACGCCGCTAAAATCCAGAATCCAGGATCTAGCATCCAGTATCAGGAAAGGGGGTGAATGGACATGTCCCGCGAGCAGATTCGTAAATTGACCTCGCTCTCTTCCTGCGCCGGTTGAGCTTCCAAATTGAGCCAACAGGCCCTGATGCAAGTTTTGCGTCAGCTACCATTGACCCGCGATCGCCGCGTACTCGTCGGATCCGCTGCGGCCGATGACGCGGGAGTCTATCGCCTCGACCGCTCACGCGCGCTTGTCCAGACCGTGGATTTCTTTACCCCGATTGTCGATGATCCATTTCAGTACGGCGAAATCGCCGCGGCCAATGCGCTCTCGGATATTTTCGCGATGGGCGGGCGCCCGATAACCGCGCTCAACATCGTTGGCATGCCGACCGAAAAAATTCCTGGCAAAATCATCGCCACCATTTTGCGCGGCGGACTTTCCAAGGCGCGCGAAGTCGATTGCGCCATCATCGGCGGACACACCATTCGCTCACCGGAACCGCTCTACGGCCTGGCCGTGACGGGGATCGTCGATCTTCGGCACATCATGACGAATGCAAAAGCGCGACCGGGCGATTTGATTCTGCTCACCAAACCGCTCGGCACCGGGATCGTTACCACAGCAATCAAACGCGGCTCTGTCTCGAGGTCGCTCAAGAAGAAAACGATCGCGCTGATGTCGCACATTAATATTGTCGGCGCGCATCTCGCCAAGCGCGGATTGGTTCGCGCGGCTACGGACGTCACCGGCTTCGGATTGCTCGGTCATCTCGCTTCAATGTGCCGCGCCAGCGGCGTGAGCGCCGAAATTCTTGCCGGTCGAGTTCCGGCGATCGACGACGAGGTATTCGAATTGATCGCGCGCGACTGCATCCCCGGCGGCAGCCGCGACAATTTGGAGACCGCGAACAGAATTGCCGATTGGAGAAGAACCCCCCAATCGCGACGGGTCCTGCTCACCGACGCGCAAACCAGTGGCGGTTTGCTCCTTTCTGTTGCGCCGAGCCGTCTCAACAAAGGGCTCGCGCTGCTGAAACGCCATCGCACCGCATGCGCTGCCATCATCGGAAGAATTGTTCCCGCGCGCGAACCTCTCCTATGCATAAGCGAGTGACCATTTCGCGCCGCGCCATTCCTTCAGTCACGAAGGTGCTGGATTCGTTAGGACAAGTCGATCTTCCGCGGCCGGTCGTCGTCACTATCGTTCGGCAGGAACTTTCGCGGATTCGCGCGGAAGGCGAGGTTCCCGAATTCAGATCGATTGTCGATCTTGTCCGCGGCGCGTTCCAAGAATTCCGCGCCAGTCGGCTTCAACCGCTCATCAACGGAACTGGAATCGTCATTCACACAAACCTCGGCCGCTCTCCATTGGCAAACGAAGCAGCCGAAGCTCTGCGCGAAATTGCTTCGTCCTACAATAATCTCGAGCACGACCTCGCGCCCGGCGAACGCGGTCATCGCGGCGAATATATCGAGCGAGCGCTGGCGCTTCTCTGTCACACTGAGGCCGCAACCGTCGTCAACAATTGCGCAGCAGCGTTGGTTCTGATCGTTCGACATTTTATCAGAACGAAAGGCAAGGCGCGATCTGAGCCTGCCCGCCGTGGCGGGGGCGCGCCAATCAAACCCGAAGTAATTATTTCCCGCGGCGAAATGGTACAGATCGGCGGCGGCTTCCGTATCGGTGAAATATTGGAAGCAGCCGGCGCGAAGTTACGCGAAGTGGGCGCCACTAACAAAACCACACTCGCTGACTATTCACGCGCGATCGGCAGTCAGACCGCATTGATCTTAAAAGTTCATCGCAGCAATTTTTTCATGAGCGGTTTCGTCAAATCGCCTGCTTCGGCTGAAATTGCGTCGCTTGCCCGAAAAAAGCGCATTCCATTTGTCGAGGACTTGGGAAGTGGCGCGGTGATCGCGACCGAGCAAATTGGATTGTATGAACACGAGCCAACCC
>JBAQJG010000358.1:0-8487 GCA_049300145.1 Chthoniobacterales bacterium
AATCAAGAGCGCGCGGATAGTTGGAGTGAGATTTAACTGGAGAACACCAATGGCTGAAGAAAACAAACATGGAATGACAGACGCGCAAAACAAACTGGAGAGCAGCAAGACACACGCGCGCAAAGCCGCTGAGGATTTGCGAGACGCGGCTGGCGCAATGGCGGGAGAATACCGCGGCAAGGCTGAGCAAGCTTGGGGTGACGCACGTGGCAAAGCCGAGCAAGCCTGGGACGATGCGACGAGTCGCGCCCGCACGTTTCAGGAGGACGCCGAGCAGTATGTGCGGGAAAACCCGACCAAGGCGGTTTTCACGGCGCTTGGAATCGGGTTTGTCCTGGGCCTCATCTTCCGGCGTTAACCGCGCGGCGCTGAATGGCTGACGAAGCCACTCGCTCCCGCAACCCCGCGGGGCACGCTGGTTTGCTCGATAACTTGCTCGCGCTGGCGAGCGCGCTGGTAAGTTTTTTCGAAAGCCGCTTTGCGCTCTTTTCGAAGGAATCGAAAGTGGCGCTGCTGCAGATGCTCGGCCTCGCCGCTTGTCTGATCGCGGCTGTGATGCTCGTCGCGATTGGATATGTTTTTCTCATCTTAAGCGCGGTCGCTGGCCTGGCGCGCCTCGCTCAGGTCTCGTGGCTGTGGGTGGCGCTGGCGGCGGCCGGCATGCATTTCCTCATCGCGCTGGTTCTCCTCCTGGTTGCGCGCAGCCGGATGATGAAGCCGCTCTTTCGCGCGACGGCATCTGAATTAAAGAAAGATCGTGAATGGCTAAAGAATCTGGAAGCGACGAGCCGGCCGAGGAATTGAGAGAGGAAATCGCGCGCTCGCGCGAACGCCTGACGCGTGACCTGAGAGGGCTGCGATACGAGCTGGATTTTCCGCGCAAGATCCGGAGGTCGTTTCAAACTCAAACGGTTCTCTGGCTGGGCGCCGCGGCTGCGGCTGGTCTTCTTTTCACGGTTCTACCGAGGCGGAAGAAAAAAGTTTATGTCGATCTTAAAAGCGAGAGGAAATCGACCGGAAGACTTCTCGAAGCTGGGTTCGTGCTTGGCGTTTTGAAGATTGCGGCGAATGTGTTCAGGCCGGTAATCGTCAGTTTTCTCAAGAAAAAAGTCAGCGCGTTTGCCAGTGGCTCGCGTCGCTCGGGAAAAGTGACTTGGTTTTGAGTTTACGCGCGGGCCGCGGCGCATAATGATTTCGGCCCGCGCCATGACCGCCAAATCCATGGAAAAGCTCGGTGCGACGCAAGCGCATCCGCTTACTCATGTCGATCAATATTTATCGATTGGACAACGGGCCGGCGCCTCCGACGTCCATCTCGGGGTCAATGCGCCGCCGCTCTGGCGCTTGCACGGAACGCTGCAACCAATCTGGCCCGACGCGCCGCGTCTCAGAGCAGATGATACACGTGCACTGGCGGATGGTTTTCTCACCGAATCGCATAAGACGCAATTGGCCGAGCGCGGCGATGCCGATTTTGCCTACGCAAATAATTTTGGTCGCTTTCGCACGAGCGTCGTGCGCCAGCGCCTCGGAGTTGACGTCGTCTTTCGCATCATCAACACACAAGTGCGGACGATGGATGATCTCGGACTGCCCGATCATCTCAAATTACTCACGCGCTATCAGAACGGCCTCATCTTGGTGACCGGCTCTGTCGGCAGCGGCAAGTCGACCACGCTGGCTGCGCTGGTTGAACAAGTAAACCTGGAGCGCCGCGAGCACATCATCACGCTCGAAGATCCGATCGAATACATTTTAGAGCCCAAAGGTTGTCACATCACGCAACGCGAAGTCCGCACGCATACACGCTCGTTCGCCGCGGCGTTGCGCGGCGCGCTGCGTGAAGACCCGGATGTGATCATGGTCGGCGAAATGCGCGATCTGGAAACGATCTCGCTCGCCATCACGGCGTCGGAGACGGGTCATCTTGTTTTGGGAACGCTGCACACCGGAAATGCTTCGCGCACGCTCGACCGATTGCTCGACGTATTCCCGCCCGATCAACAGGATCAAATTCGCACCATGGTGAGCGAATCCTTGCGCGGCATCATTAGTCAGCAACTGGTGCCGCGCGCCGATGGCCAGGGTCGTGTACTCGCGCTCGAGACGCTGACCAACACGCCGGCGGTTGCCAACGTCATTCGCGAAGCGAAAAGCTACATGCTGCCCGGCATCATTCAGACCGGCAAAAAGCAAGGCATGCAACTCATGGATGATGCACTGGTCGATCTTTACAATCGGGGCTTCATCAGCGCTGAAGAAGCTTACGCCCGCGCCGACCAAAAACAGGAAATGCGAGCGTACCTAAAGATTTAACCGCGGATTACGCAGATGAGAGAAATAATTCACGAAGTTGAGCGGCATCATCATTGGGGTCGCGACGCCGATCCGGATGCGGCAGCATCTAAGGGTTTAACCGCGGATTTCACGGATTTAAACGGATGAAGAAAGAGATAATTCATGAAGAGTTGAGCGGCATAATCATCGGCGCTGCAATGGAGGTTTTGAATGAATTGAAACCCCGGTTGGACGAAAAGCTTTATGAAGGCGCCATGATCATTGAATTGACTCGCCGTGGGCACACTGTTTCAGTCCAAAGCTCCTTTCCGGTTTTTTATCGTGCCGAGTTGATCGGAAATCTAATTCCAGATCTGATTGTCGATGATGCAATCATCGTCGATCCCAAAGTTGTCTCGTGCTTTACAGAAACGCACGTGGCTCAAATGATCGGATATCTAAATGTAACGCGCTTGGAGCTAGCACTTCTTCTAAATTTCAAGAACGCACGCTTGGATTGGAAACGAGTTGTGCGTCAACAAGGATCTGGCGAACGAAATAATCCAGATCTTAATGCCTAACCTTTCTCATCCGTGTCATCCGCGGTTCTCCTGAATGGCTTATCTTGATCAATTCCTTCGCGTGATTGTCGATCAAGGCGGCTCCGATCTCCACATCGGCGAAGGGCAGCCACCAAAAATGCGCAAGCATGGTGATGTGGCGCCGATCCGCGCGGAGCCTGTGTCTCATGATGAAGCCATGTCGATGTTGAGCGAGATCTGCGGTCAACATCACTGGGAAGTTTTCGAGGGGCGCGGCGATCTCGACTTCGCTTACGAGATGGACACCTCTTCCCGTTTTCGCTGCAACTATTTGAAACAGGCAAACGGTTATGGCGCTGTCTTTCGTTTGATTCCGATGAGAATTGCTACCCTGGAAGAACTTGGCATTCCGCCGATCGTGAAGGAGCTCGGACACTTGCGCGGCGGTCTGGTCCTCGTTACCGGCCCGACCGGGTCTGGCAAATCAACCACGCTCGCGGCGCTGGTCGATTACATTAACGAAAATTTCCCGAGGCACATCGTGACGATCGAGGAACCGATCGAGTTCGTGCACGACAGCAAACGAAGTATCATCACTCAGCGCGAAGTCCCGGGAGATGCGGAGTCGTTCCCCACAGCGCTGAAGGCAGCTTTGCGCGAAGACGCAGACATCGTGCTGGTGGGTGAAATGCGCGACCTGGAGACGATTTCACTTGCGCTCACCGCCGCGGAAACTGGCTTGCTCGTTTTTGGAACCCTGCACACGAACAATGCGCGCAAGACGGTCGATCGAATGGTGGACGTTTTCCCGGCGTCGCGACAAGCGCAGGCGCGCGCCATGCTCGCGAACTCGCTCCGCGGCGTGCTCGCGCAATTGCTTTTGAAAAAAGCGGATGGCTCTGGCCGCATCGCGGTCAACGAAATTCTGATCGCCAACGCCGCTGTCTCGGCAATTATTCGCGAAGGCGCCACGCAAAAACTTCAAGATGTGATCGTTTCAGGAAGAGGGCAGGGAATGCAATTTATGGATGACGCGATCTGGGCGCTTTTGCAGAATGGCACAGTCACGGCGCACGAAGCGTTCATGAAAGCAATCGACAAAAACCGATTCAAAAAATTCCTTCCATCAGAAGAACAAAGTCTCGGCGACGCCGCCGGCGCCGTTCCAGATGACGAACAGCGTCAACCGGGCAACTTCGTCAAAAAGGTGGAATCTCGCGCACCGCGACGATAGTTGTCGTCAGCTACGCGCGGTTTCGGCAGAACCGGTTGTGTGGTGTCTGGTAAACGCAGCCAACAGCAACGTCACCGACGCGGCAACCACCAGAAGGAAACCGACAACGAAGAGCGGCGCGTCGAAGTAGCGCACGCCCATGAGCGCAAGCAGCGTCAGAGGGAGTGTTGCAACCGTGAGGGCCGTTGTTCGAACGATCACTTGGGCCCAACGAGCCGAATGTGGCGCGGCATAAATGGTCAGAAGGGCGAGAGGAAGCAGTAACACACCGACCAAAATATGATTCAGAAGCATCGGCGGAATGAGATTGTCGGCTGTACCCTGAGAAACGCTGTGTCGAATGAGGGCCGCGATGTGGGGCGTCGCCACCAAATGCACGATCCCGAGCAACAAAAGCAGCGACCCGCTCCCTCTAAGTAGTCGAACGCGGGTAGATGTGGACATTTGTAGAGCTTCGCAAAGCGCTGATCACATAACCTAAACTCGATAGTTATAGAAGGAACGCCAATTGTGAAGCGGCCTCTTTCGCGGTGAGCTTCTGCGCGGCTGATGGTGGCCCCGTATCGGAAGACTGCGGGATATCGAAGAGCCAACAACTTTCCGCTATTCGTGTCCATTCGTGGTTAATCATGAATTAGACTCGTGCCGTAATTTGGCTTTTTTGAGCGGGGAAAATCGAGTACTCAAGAAAGAGCGGGATTCACAGATCGACCCGTTACCCCGCCTAGTGCCTGTATCTGAAACTTTGCCAAGCGGTTGCGTAAATCAGCTGCAAATGGAGTGAAAACTGCTTTCGCTAAATGGCAAGTGGAGGCTTGTTGCCGCTGGATTTTATATGATTGCATCCTACCGACTCGTTACGACGACGTGCGTGTCATCGAAGAGCAAACCCGCGAGAAACCGATGCGTCGGATCCAGTCAATCAGGGCTATGACGGGCCCGCTCCCAGAAGCAGTCTCGCGTGAATGGGTGGTAGTGGTACAGTTCAAACTGTTCCACTACCGAATGGGTGCGCTCGTTGACAACGGAAAACGCGAATGGTAAGGTCGCGCGAATTTCCGCGAAAGCTCGTGGTAAGCAAGTCAGGGAAGGGTAAGTAAGAGGAATTTGCATACGTTATTAAACAGTCAGGTTCTGGTGTTGAATCGCCTGTGGCAGGCGGTCAACATCTGCACGGCGCGGCGCGCGTTCGCGCTCGTTTACGCGGGCCATGCTCACGTGGTTTCCTCCGATCACGAAGACAATTTCCTGACCCATGACTTCGACAGTTGGCGCGACTTCTCCGCCACCGCGCCCGATCACGAAATCGTCACGACGATTTCGTGGAAGATTCGGGTGCCGCGCGTGATCGTGCTGCTCTTCTTCGATCGGTTGCCGAAAAAGGAAGTGAAATTTACGCGGCACAATGTTTTCGAGCGGGACAAGAACACCTGCCAGTACTGCGGCCAGGTCTTTGAACGGAACGACTTGAATCTCGATCACGTCGTGCCGCGCGACCGCGGCGGACTCACCATCTGGGAGAACGTGGTTTGCTCCTGTATCCCGTGCAACACGCGAAAAGGCAACCGTCTGCCGCGGGAAGCCCAGATGAGTTTGATTCGCAAACCGAAGCGCCCGAAGTGGCGCCCATTTGTGCAGGTCACATTTTCGTCGCCGCAACACGAAAGCTGGCGACACTTTGTCGATCTCGCTTACTGGAATGTAGAGCTGAGCGACTGATCCGAACAAAAACATTTAACCGCGGATTACGCGGATTTAAACGGATTCGGAAAAGCAATTTCTCTCTTCGTATCCGTGTTATCCGCGTAATCCGCGGTTAATGAGTTGATAACGATGTTGCTGCGACGTGTTCGTGTTGCGGTTCGAGCGCTTGGAGAATCGGCGCCGGATAAATTCCCAGCCAGATAATCGCAACGATCAGCGCGCTCATGGCAAGCCGGGACAAAACGTTTACGGGGATATTGTCGATCTCGGCAGCGGGCTGCCAGTACATCGCCCGGACAACCTTCAGATAGTAATAAAACCCGCAGGCCACCGTGATCACGCCAACCACGACGAGCGCTGTTTGGCGCTGCGCGATCGCGGCGTAGAAGATTAAAAACTTTCCGAAAAATCCCGCGGTGAGCGGAACGCCGGCGAGCGACGCCATCGCAATCAACATGGCGAAGGCGAGGAACGGTGAACGCTACCCCAATCCATCGAAATCCGAGATTTCCTCGCCAGTTTGCTGTGCCACGATCACAAGAACAGCGAAACTTAACAGCGTCATGAGCAGATACGCGACCAGGTAAAACATCACCGCGGGACCATCGAAGCACGCCACGCCAACGAGCAGATAACCCGCGTGCGCGATGCTCGAGTAAGCGAGCAGGCGCTTCAAGTTGCTTTGCGGGAGCGCGGCCAGATTTCCGTAAAGCAATGTGAGCAGCGCAATGAGCACAATCAGCCGCTCGATTTGCGGCAGCATTAGGAATGGCCGTAGCACGCGCAAGAGCACGACAAAACCAGCCGCTTTCGAGCCGACCGAGAGATAGGCGGTCACGGGCGTAGGCGCGCCTTGATAAACATCCGGCACCCATATCTGGAACGGCACGGCCGCGATCTTGAAACCGAGCGCCACGAGCACGAGCACCATGCCAAAAAGCGCCGGGCCGCGTTCGATTTCCAGATTGGCCAACGCGACCGTGATGCGTTGCAAGTTTGTCTGGCCTGTCACTCCGAAAATCCAGGTGATTCCGTAAACGAGAAAAGCCGTGGAGAGGGCGCTCAGCACCAGATATTTCACGCCGGCTTCCAGTGTAGCGGGGTTGTGCCGGGTGAAACTGACGAGCACGTAGAACGAAATCGTCACCAGCTCAAGCGAAACGAAGATGAATACGAAATCGATCGCCGAAACCAGATACATCAGACCGGCGCAGGTAAAAATCGGGATGGCAAAAAATTCACCCAAGTTTGTCTGTTTTCTTCCACTAGGAATCGACGCCGCCACTACGGGCGCATAGTCGATCATCATGATGAGCACCAGGATGGTGGTGAGTAGCGCGAAGCGCTTGAAGAAGATCGACAACGGATCGGCCGTATAGAAACTCCAAAAACCGGTCGCTTGCTCTTGAGCAGGGCTTGGCGCGAGAAACCAGGTGCCGATCAGGACTGCGGTGAGGGCGCCGATTGTAGCGAAGGCCAGAGTTCGCTTGTCGATCCGCTCGGCAAATGCTTCCAACATCAGGATCACCATGCCCAGAACGAGCACAGCGATCTCGAGACTGGGCGGCGGAATCATGGTTGTGCGTTGGCACTAAAATACGTCCGGAACGCCGGTGCGACGATTCGTACGAACGATTGCGGGAAAAATCCAAACCAGAGAAGCGCGCCGACAAGCAGCGTCACTGGCACACGCAAGCTTCGGCGAAGATCGACCAGATTGCTCCACCGCTCACCGAGCGTTCCCATGAATGCTTTGCGATAAGCGCGTAGCATATAAACCGCGGAAATTACGACGCCCCAAAGTCCGAGCACGGTGGCGATTTGAAAAATGTGGAAACGCTCCATTTCCCAGCCGTTTCGGAACGCGCCGAAGAAAATCATGATCTCGGCGGCGAAGTTAGCGAAACCGGGAAGACCGACCGCGGCGAACGCGGCAAGCCCGAAAGCGAGTCCGGCGAACGGCATCACTTTAGCGAGCCCACCTAACTCATCGAAAACGAGCGTGCCGGTGCGTTTGCGGATTTCACCGGCAAGTCCAAAAAGCAGCGCGATGGAAAGCCCGTGCGCAAATATCAACGCGGCAGCGCCGGTCGTGCCGAGAATGTTTCCGCTGGCGATCCCGAGGAAGATGTAGCCCATGTGCATGACGCTCGAGTAACCAAGCATCCAATCGAGCCGCTTCTGCGCGATGGTGACCAGACCGATGTAAATGATGTTGCCGAGCAGCAGCAGTGTGAGCAGACCGGTCCAGTGGCGCGCGCCATCCGGGAGCAACGGAATGGCCAGGCGTAGGAGACCGTAGAGACCAAATTTCTTGAGCACGCCCGCATGCAGCATCGCAGCCGGCGCTGGTGCGGAGGCGTAAGCTTCCGGCGCCCAGGTGTGAAACGGGAAGAGTGAGACCAGAACTCCGAAACCGATGAGCAGGAGCAAATAAATATGGCGTTGCGCTTCTGGACCGATCTGCCCCGACACAGCCGCAGCCTGCAACGTGCGGATGTCAAAGCTGCGCGACGCGACCGGAACGCTCTGATAAAGCAAGATCAAACCGATGAGCAAAACGAAACTTCCGAGCGCGAGATAGATCGTGATCTTCCACGCGGCCGCGCTCCGGTTCCCGCTGCCCCAGATTCCGATCAACAAAAAAGTCGGGATGAGCGCGAGTTCATGGAACGTGTAAAAGAAAAATAAATCGAGCGACGCAAACGCGCCGATCGCGCCACCAGAGAT
>JBAQJG010000359.1:0-2085 GCA_049300145.1 Chthoniobacterales bacterium
GGGATGCTGCTCTACTTGGAGAAAACGCATTTCATCGAGCCGCAGGAGGCAATTAGCGAATGGAACCGCGGCGCGCTGGATGCGCTGGTCGCACCGGCAAGGGAAGAGCCGCGCTTGATAGGCGAACTGCAAAATGCTTCTCTTTCGCCGCTGCGACCGGTGGAGCGAAAGGACCAGCGAGGCAAGAGTTATGTTTTGCTTACGCGGTAAACGGCGAAGCTTCCGCGAAAATGCCGGCTCGACTTTCCGGCCGGCAATCTTAGGCTCGCAATCGGGAAGCTGACAGCTTCCTCTACAGAAAACGGATCTTGCATGTCGAGCGAATTTCCAAAGCGAGAAATCGAAACCCTTTGGTGCCCATGGCGCGTGGAATATTTCGAGCGCGAAAAACCGAACACGAACTTTCTTTCCGAGGCAGCGCGGACGAGCGATGATGCCGCCCACCTCGTTCTGACGCGGCGCAAGAATGCCTTTTTGATTATGAACCGCTATCCCTACGCGGTTGGCCATTTGATGGCGGTGCCGTATCGGAAAACGGCCGATCTCTCTTCGCTCGGCGAGAACGAAATTGTCGAGCTTTGGAATTTAGTGACGCATGCCCAGGCGTTGCTGCGCGCGGCGGTCAAGGCGCAAGGGTTTAACGTTGGACTCAACCTGGGCGAATGCGCCGGAGCGGGCATCGTGGATCATTTGCATCTGCACATCGTTCCGCGGTGGAACGGCGACACGAATTTTATGCCAATCCTTACCGGCACACGCATGCTCTCCGAGGGATTGCGCACTCTTTATGACAAGTTGATCGAGGCGCAGGCTCGGATCGAAACCCCGCAGTCGCGGGGCGGAGGCAAATGAATACGTGGATAGAGCCGCCGCCGCCTCAGCGAAAAGGGATGGGCTGTTTTGCTCGAGGCTGCCTCATTCTACTCGTATTCGCGCTTGTCTTGATACTGGCTTGTTGCGCAGGCCTCTATTGGGGCTATCGGAATCACTCCGCAGTCGTCCGCGGAGCTTATTTCCTGGCGAAAACGCACGCGATTACCGATTCGCCGAGACCCATTCCGGAATACAATGCTCCGGAACAAGAAATTCAAGCGGTTAAAGGACGCTGGCAAGATTTCGAGCATGCAGTCCAGGAACGTCAGCCGGCTGAAATCGAGTTGACGGCTGACGAAATTAACGGGTTGATCTCAGCGAATCGGCACGCGCGCGGCAAAGCTTTTGTTTCTATCGAGGGAAATCGCTTATCTTTGCAAACCAGCCTGCCTCTTAGCAAATTCCTTGGGCAATCCGGGTATTATCTAAGTGGCGACATCACCATTCAATCCGATGCCGCGGCATCTCTTTCGAAGCCGCGATTGGAGAACGTCGCCCTGAATAGCCAGCCAGTGCCGCACGATTTCCTGGATTGGAAATACCGTTCGCGATCATTGCGAGATTATCTCGCGGAATACAGCCCCATCCAGGACCTCGGGACGATTCAAATTCGTGATGGCAAAGTGATCTTGCGATCGCGGGCCGAGTAATCAGGGCTGCATGATTTCGCGCACGAAGACATTGAGCTGTCCATCTTCCCGCTTGCGCACCTCGGTGATTTCGTAGGGGCGCGCTTCATCGCGACTGACGGTCGCGCCTTGCGTGGGCGGCCTGTATCCGGCGGGAAACTCGACGATGATGCGTGTGGACGAGCCAGCGCCAAAATGCAGCACGGTGTCGGTGAGTTTCGTTCGCGGGCGAAGGACAGCGCGATTGGCATCAGAAAAGTTGACCACGAATTGTCCTTTCAAGTAAACACGCTCCCCAACGGTGCCACGATCCGCCAGGTCGTTCAGATCGCTCGTGCCGATGAGCCTTCCCAGCGGCATTCTACTCGGCGGAAAGGTTTTCCAGTTTCCGCCGCCGGCGGTGGAGGCGAGAGCGTTTCCAGAAGCATCGGGTGGAACTGGTTGGGCAGGCAAAACCGGGACCGGTGTTGCGGCTGGCGGCGGTGAAGCCTGGGCCACTACGGGCGCGGCAGGCGTTGCCACGACGATCGGAGGGCGCATCGCGGGTGGCGGAGCCCCGAAAGCGTTCGGGGTCGGTGTTGGC
>JBAQJG010000360.1:0-9358 GCA_049300145.1 Chthoniobacterales bacterium
GTAATGGGTCACGTTCACCCGCGCGGGCGAGAGACTCAACAGGACGAGGCCAAGCGAGAACGAGCAGGCGAAGAGCAAGCCGAGCGATGTGTCCTCTTTAATGCGCGAGCTGCCAGAAATGATTTGGACGCCAAGTCCGACCAGCAGCGCCGCGACCAGCGCGCCGAAGAACAAGTTGGCCGGCGCCAGGCCGAAAAGAATCAGCGCGAGCGCCACTCCAGGCAGCAATGAGTGAGCCATGGCATCGGCCATTAACGCGAGCCGGCGCAGCACGATGAACGCGCTCAAGACGCCGTTGGTAAATCCAATCAGCGCGCAGCCGAAGAGCGCACGTTGCATGAACTCATGGCGGAAAGGTTCGGCCAACCAGTTCATGTCAGTTGCGTGAGGGCGGAGTGATCGGCGCGCGCGCCGGAGAAAATGTGCGTGCGATAAGTGCGCGCGATGTTTTCCTCGTTAAAGGTTTGGCCAGTTTCGCCAAACGCGATCAGCTCCCCGTTTAGGAAAATCACCTGGTCGAAAATCTCCGGCACCGACTTTAAATCGTGATGCGCTGCGATAACGAGATTCCCGGCCGCGGCCAGCTGGCCAATCGTCTTCCGCAACGAATCCTGGGCAAGTTTGTCTAGACCAGTGAATGGCTCATCCAGCAGAAAGACGTGCGCGTTTTGCGCGAGCGACCGCGCAAGAAAGGCGCGCTGCTGCTGGCCGCCGGAGAGCGCATTGATTTGCCTCTCCGCGAGATCAGTGAGATCCATCGTGCGCAAGGCATCGTCCACCGCTTGCGCGTCCGCTTGGCCGAAAGGCCGCCAAAAACCGATGCGCATGTAACGGCCCATCTCAACCATGCCGCGCACAGTGATCGGAAAATCCCAGTCGATCGCGCTACGCTGCGGCAGGTAGGCGATGTCCGTGTCCGCACCGACTTTTCCGTGACCGCCGAAAATGACCGCGCCGGTTTCCTTCGGCACGAGACCGACGAGCGCTTTGAAAAATGTGGTCTTGCCCGCGCCGTTCGGCCCGAGCAGCGCAACGCAATGGCCGCAACGCAGGTCGAGGCTGACGTGATGCACCGCCGGAACGCGATGGTATGCCACCGTCAGATCTTTGATTTCCAAATGATGAGTAGGCATGGCGCGGTATCTTTCTAGGGTTCGGCGAACGTGAGGACGTCGTTGACCTGGGTGGTGCCCCAGAGCGTCTTCGTGATTGTATCGCCGCCTTCCGGCGTCACGTCCACTTTGACCGCAGTTTGTTTTTGGCCCTGCCATTTCACATCGATTAAAAGGTCAATTCCTTCGGGCGGGAATGTCATCTGGACGTCTCGCGCAATGTTGCTCTCGACCGCTTCACCTTTCCAAATCGTCTTGCCGAGATGCGAGATCTCGAACGTAAAAGGAACGGTCGTCGAGGTGAGAACAAGCCGAACATCCGATTGAGCTTGCGCCGCCGTTTGCGGCGCGGCGGGGGGTTCCTCGGCGCGATGAGTCGTCAAACTGCGCAGTGGCCAAAGCACGGCGAGCAGTGCGATCACCACCAGCAAAACGCGCAGCAGCGGCGATCCTCTCATCCGCTATTTCAACGCGTCGACAATCGTCGAGACGTTGTGCTTCATCATCCCCTCATAAGTGCTCGCATCGCCCGCGCCGAGGCCGTCCGGGTAAAGCGTGCCGCCGATCTTGGCGCCGGTCTCGCGCGTGATTTCTGTCGTCACTTTCGGGTTGAGCGTGTTTTCGAGGAAGATCGCTTTCACGCCTTGCTTTTTGATGTCATCGATCAATTCCGAGACGTGCCGGTTCGATGCTTCGGTCTCCGTGCTTATACCCTCGATGGCTTCGATCTTAAATCCGTAGTCGCGCGCGAGATATTGAAACGCATCGTGTGATGTAACCAGCCTCCGCTGATCGCGTGGCAGCTCGGCAACTTTGCGCTTCACCCACTTGTCGAGATCGTCGAGTTTCGCGAGATACGCATCTGCGTTTCTCTCGAAGTCGGCCTTGTCCGTGGGGTCGAGTTTGATCAACTCATCGCGAATGATTTTTGCTGCTTGGTTCACATTGGCCACGCTGTGCCACCAATGTGGGTCTTCGATCATGCCGCTCTTGCCCGCGCTCGTACTCCTTTCGCCCTCTTCCGGCTTCATTTTCAGCGATGAAAAATGGTCGCCAACCTTGAGCAGATCGGCTTTCCCGCCGGTGGCTTCCTGAAGTTTGTTCAAATAATTCTCCATGTGTTTGCCGGAAGTGAGAATGAGTTGCGCGTCGCTCACTTTGCCCAAGTCCGCGGGCGTGGGCTCGTATTCGTGCGGATCAACGCCGGGCTTAACCAGCGCTGCGACCTCGACGTGTTCGCCCCCGACTTGCTGCACGATTTCCGTATCGATGTTCGAAACGGACGCGACTTTCAATTTGTTCGCTGCGGTCAGCTGTGAGCCAGCGAGAAGAAGAGCCGCCAAGAACAATTTTCTCATACAGGAACCGTGGTTGGTTCGGCCTGGGCGGTCGCTTCTTTTCCTTCGAAACGCAGTAGTCGCGCGCTATTGAAGATGACAAAGAACGCGCCGAATTCGTGGATGAAGGCGGCCGCGATCGGCGGAATTAGACCTGCCCCGGCAAGGACGATCGCCGCGCCGACAAACGCCAAACCGCAAAGCATGTTCTGATTGATGATGCGCAACGTCTTGTCCGAAAGACCGAGAAAATGCGAAACACGGTTGAGGTCGTTCCCCATGAGCGCAATGTCGGCTGTCTGAATGGCCACATCACTGCCGAGGGCACCCATCGCGACGCTCAGATTGCCGGCCGCGAGGGCCGGGGCGTCGTTCACTCCATCGCCCACCACCATGACGTTGCGGCCGTCAGCTTTTAGTTGTTGCACTGCTTCCTGCTTCTGCTCGGGCAGACAATCGGCCCGGAAATCTGTTAGCCCGATCGCGCCGGCGATCGCCTCGGCTACGGTGTGACGATCTCCGGTTAGCATCATAACCTGATCGACGCCTTGCTCGCGCAAGTTTTCAGTTACATTTGTGGCTTCGGCACGAACCGTGTCACTGAGATAGATAATTCCGGCCAGTTTCCGATTCACGCCCACATGCAGTGCGCTTAAATCACCGAAGCTTTCACTATCGTTCGAAGCAATGATCCGTTGCTCTTGAAGCCATGCGCCGCGTCCGACCACCACTTGTTGGCCGCCGACTTGTGCGAGTAATCCGTGCCCATGTTTTTCCTGCACATCGACGGCATCGGAAATCTCCAGTCCACGAGCTTGTGCCGCGATAACCACAGCGCGGGCGATGGGATGGGTAGAATGCTGTTCCACGGCGGCGGTGATCGCGAGCAGTTCGTTTTCCTTGATCTCGTTACGCGGCTTGATCGCGGCGACCTTGAGTTCGCCCGTCGTCAATGTGCCGGTCTTGTCGAAAACCACGGTGTCGACGTCGTTAGCGGCTTCAAAAAATCGCACACTCTTGACGAGGATGCCCATGCGCGAAGCGGCCGCAAGGGCGGCGACCATGGCCGAAGGACCCGCCAGTACGAACGTGCACGGAATGCTCACCACAATAACGGAGATGGCGCGCTGCACGTCCTTGGTAAAAAATAAAACGAAACCAGCGATGAGCAGAATTAGCGGCATGTAATAGCGGGCGTATTCTTCGGTTAGCCGCACGATGGGCGCGCGTGTTTGCTGCGCTTCTTCCACAATGTCTTTCACGCGTCCGAGGACCGTGTGAGTGCCAGCATTGGTGACCTCGACTTCGATGAGGCCGGTCAAGTTGGACGTGCCGGCAAACACGTCCGCCCCCGCCGTCACTTCAACCGGGAGTGATTCCCCGGTAATGCTGGCCTGATTCACCGTGGAAAAACCGCTTAGCACCGTCCCATCCGCCGGGATGGTGTCGCCGGGCCGCACTCGAATGGTTTCGCCTTCGGCCAGGTGTTCCGCCTCAACCTCTTCCTCAACGCCATTGTGCAAACGCCGCGCGCTGACTCGGGAAAGATGCAGCAAACTGTTAATGGCCTCGTTCGTGCCGAGCATACTCCGATCCTCCAGGATGTGACCGACCAGAAGGATGATGGCGACAACAGCGCCGGTGACATATTGCTGCGTTACAAAACAAGCGATCACCGCGAGGGTGATGAACTGGTTCATGTAAAACTCGGTGTTGGCGAAAGTCTTTGAACGAAAGCCGAGCAGCGCGTCGCGGAAAATCGGAAGCGCGGTGATGATTGCTCCGGCCATCGACCATGCCACCGCCAAATCCATTTGGCTGGGCCGGAGCCAGCGAAGGATCCCGCTGAGAAGGAGACAGATACCGCCGATGAGGACAAGCAGCAAGCGCCACCTCAGGGCGCGTCCGGAATGCTCATGACCGCCGCAACACTCGCCGAGCCGATGGAAGTGTTCACCTTCGTGGTTGTGCCCATGATTGCGCGGATGTCCGGATTGGCGATCTTTTCTATTTTGTCCAGACGTAATCGGCAAAGTCATCGTGCTCATAAGTGGCTTGCTGACATTAATCATGCTCTTCCACGGGCTGCACGTCCGGCGGATAAGTTTTGGATCGGACGGGAACAGGCAAACGTCGCATGTCGTTGCCCGAATCAGCTTTCGGCTCGATCAGGTCTCCCTTCTGCGGTTCCACCAGAACACGAATTTCACCGCGTCCGCTCGGCATAACGGTGGCAACGCGGACCTTTGGCAGGACATTTTCGATCATTTCAGCATAAAGGCGCATGTGAACTGTGCCCGGGTTTGCACGGTATTCCTTTAGCAGGGCAAGAAACGCGGAGACCTCGCCTCGCGCCTTCGCGACGATTTCTTGCGCGTAGGCGTCGGCTTCCTGCTGAACTCGGTACGCCTCCGCTTTCGCTGCGGGGATAACTGAAGCGTGCCGGCTGCGCGCGGGTTCGACCAAGGTTTTTGCTTCCACTTTCGCGCTAACTACGTCTTGAAAGGCCGGCAGCACCTGTGCTGGCGGATTGATTTCGCGGGTTTCAAATGCCAGCAGCTGAATGCCGAGGCCGAGCCGATCCATTTCGGCTTGGGCCAGGCGCATCGATTCCTGGCCGATGTAATCCCGGCGGGTTGTCAGGATATCATCCACGCTCATTCCGGCAAGGGCGCGGCAAGCGCTCTGATAAAGGATTGCGTCACGCAGATTGTCGCGCTCGGCCGAGCCAAACTCGTATGCAACCGGAGACGCGATCTGAAAGCGCACGGAAAAACGGGCGCGGATAATGTTCACATCACCACTAAGAGTGTAGGGATTGAAGGCCGGATGCAGTGAGTCTCGCCACGAACTTTCGTCCGCCGGTGACCAGGCTTCGAGCGCAACTTCCTGGACGCTTTTTGCTGGCAGCATGATGACCTCGTCGATTGGCGGCGGAAAAGCCAAAAGCAACCCCGGCGCCGAGCTTTCGGGTAGGGCGCGGCCGAAACGCAAAATCAATGCGCGCTGGTTAGGCCCGACGATGGTGATTCCGGAGCACAGGTAAATCAGCACCAACACCAGCATTCCCCAGCGTAGAATGCGAATGCTTGAGCGCAGCGCGACGAGTATGGCGTGCGCGGAAAAAAGAGCATCTTCTCTTCTCCGTTTCATGGCCTTGGATTAGCCGAGCCAGACTGCGCAGGAACGGCTTTCAGGAGGTCGAAGGGCGGTGAATTGGCATCGAGCACGAGAGTGGTATTCTGATTCACCACTTTTTTCAGCGTTTCGATTTCGCGCAGAAACCGATAGAGGTCGGGCTGTTCCTGGTGCGCCGCAGAATAAATTCGCGCAACTTCTGCTTCTGCTTTACCACGTGTCTCCTCGGCGGACTTACGAGCCTCCGCCAGAAGAACGGTCTTCTCGGCGTCGGTTTGCGCGTTGATGGCATCGGCTTCTTGTTTGCCCTCGGCACGATAACGTTCTGCGAACTGCGCTCGCTCAGCCCGCATGCGTTCGAAGACATAACGGGTATTCACCTCTGGCAGAGTGACGCGTTCGATGCCGACCTGCTCGATGGCTATACCAAAGGAATTGAGTGCCTGCTCAGAGGTGAGGCGGGCGATTTTGCCCTCGATTTCGGGCAACTTTACGTCCTCCGGTTTAATCGACACTAACTGATTGAAGTCGAAACTGCCCAGCACAGTGTTCTTCGCGCTGCTCACGAGACTATCGAGCTTGTTGCGCGCGTTTTCGGTGCTGCCCATCGCCTCCAAAAACTTCTGCGGGCTGACGATCCGCCAAGCGACGAAGACCGGCACGATGACGTTGCGTTTGTCCTTGGTCAACGCCTCCGACAGCCGAATTTCGTAAAAATTCAGGCGCGCGTCGAACCGATTCACTTTCTCCAGCGGCCAGGGCCATTTCGCATACAGGCCGGGTTGCTTGATCACGCGGACGGGACTTCCAAAACGGGTCAGAACGACCTGCTCATTTTGGCGGACTTGAAATCCGATCATGAACGAAAAAAGAATGATGAGGACTAGGATCGAGACAGTGGCACGGATCAGTAGTGGACGTTTCATAGATTCGTTAGGCGTGGTTAAGGAGGAGGGAGGGCGGCAGTGTTGCGCAGGTCGAGGTAAAATTCCTGTTTCGTCTGTGCCGGCACCGCGAGGATTATTTTATTGGCATTGCCGAGAACCTGCTCGATAGCATCCAGTTTCAGCCGGAGCCGAAAGACGCCGCTATTCTCACGATCAGCCGCGACGATCGCCGAAAAGCGCGCGGCCTCGCCTTGGGCTGCGGCGACGCGTTGTTTGTACGAGGCTTCTTCCTGTGTCCGCAGCCGGTTGGCTAGTGCCCTTGCTTCGGGTAAAGCGCGGGCGCGCGAGGCGTGGGCCAGGTCGATGGTTTGATCCTTTTGTTCCTGCGCGCTGATCACTTCCTGAAAGGCGGCTGCGACATCCACCGGCGGATGAACATCCTTCAGCCCCACAAACACGATCTGAAGACCGAGTCGATCGATTTCCTGCTGGAGTGAAACCTGTAACTTGCGCGCGATTTCGGCGCGCTCTTCAGTCATAATTCGAAAGCTGTCGCTCGACCCAGCCACTTGGATTAATTTGCGTTCGGCCAAGACCAGCAAGGCCTGTTCGGCGTCAGTTGTCGTCTCGAGATAACGCACCGGATCGGCTATGCGGTAAAGGATTGGCACATCGATCGTCAGAAGTGATTCGCCATCTCCCACCAGCAGATTCTTTTCTCCTATAACGTGCGGCTCGTTCCAGAGCACCGGACCGGTCAAGTCTTTGTCGAAGCCGAGTGAAATCTGGCGAACCATCTCCGTCTCGACGATTTCGAGTCGCTCGATAGGCCACGGCCAGGTGAGGTGCAGACCGGGCTTGAGTGGAACCGGCTGATACCGTCCAAACAACATTCGTACCGCGCGGCTGCCAGCTGGAACGGAAGTGAAGCAGGTCGACAACCAGCCAAGTACGATCGTTCCGACAACGACAAGTTCCGCAGTCTGACGAAGGTAACGAACAACCCAGACCTCGCGTAACCTCACGCCTAACAAGTCCTCGAAACTCTTCACGGCAGAGCCGAAACCCTGGCGACGGCCGAGGAGCGCTTCGAGGATCACGCTGGCACCGGCGGGACCTGGCAATGAGCGTAGGCTTTTCGGATGATAAAACCGCGTCGCAAAACGGATCACCGTTTCGGCAATCAAAAAAGAAGTGAACCCGAATAACGCCCATCCGAGCCAAGCGGTGTAATCGCGCGTAGTGGAAAGAAACAGGAAGAGCAAGGCGGCGCCTAAAAACGCCGCGAGGGAGGCGATTCGCGTGAGCGTTAGGATCGGTGCGAGCAGTTCCGTAGCACTGCGCGCGGCCACTGCCTTTGCAAAATTTCCGAAAAAGTAAAGTGCGCAACCTTCTGCCAGAAAGATCACGGTCGCGGCGCGGAGCGGAACTATCGTCTCGCGGGGCAAGGGCGCGACGCTGATCGTGCGCTTCAAAAAAAGCGCAATCAAGATGATGCCCCCAAAGAAAATCACCCATTGCCACCGACTCGCGAATCGAGGGAGGCTGGGCCTCGAAACATCCGGTCGGTCATTTAGCCCCGTGCCGCTGGGCTCGCTCCGTCCCCGCTGCAGAACCTCGTTGTATTCCGTGTGGCCTAGGTCGGCCCCTTGCAAACGAAGAAAGAAGTATTGAATGATCGCTGCGACAACGCACCAGCAGAGGTAGAATTCCATGCACGCGAAAAGCAGGGTTTGCACGGTTTGCGCGATGACGATGCTGGCGGTGGCCGCGCAGAAGAATAGGATCCCAAGCCAGAGAACCGCCCGACACAGATACCTCAGGTCGGATGAGCTCAGATCGGGCTCCAAACGATCGACTTCCGTTGTTGGCTCTGGGGTTGCAATGAGAACCATCGATCAGCTTTCTTCCGGCCTGATTAAGGAATACAACCGAGGGTACGTGATCGATTTCCAATCGACAATTTTTCTGTGCTTTTTGCTCTTGTGCACCAGGCGCCCGCTTCGCTGACTTTGAATGAGCGGTGGGAATGCGAATTGCCGCTGCTCGACAATGCCGGCAGCAATCTGTTCCGCGACTTGTTCCCTATAAGCGGTGGTAAGGGCCAGGCTGGCCTCGATCGGATTAGTGAGAAATCCGCATTCGACCAAGACGGCCGGGATTCGACAATTGCGCAGCACGTAATATTCGGCGCGCCGGACGCCGCGGTTCTCCGTGCTGACGCGGGTGACAATCTGCCGCCGGATGCGCGAGGCAAGGACCGCGCCGCAATTGTTTTCAGAATAGGTTTCTATACCTCGCGCGCTACTCCGTGGCGCGGCGTTATAATGGATGCTTACAAAAATCGCGTCATGCTCCGCATTGGCCATCGCGGTCCGCACTCGAAGTGGAACGAATGTGTCCGTGGAACGCGTCATCACCGTACGCAGACCGGACTTTTGGAGGAGCTTCTGCAAACGCAGGGCAGTGTCTAGCGCAACCATTTTTTCCGGTACTTGTTGACCAGGAATTCCTCCCCAATCAAGACCGCCGTGGCCGGGATCGATGACGACGGTGGAAAAAGAGCCCGCCCCGTTTGCGAAGTCGGCAATCAGCCACTCGATTGCGCCGACAAGCAGAAGAAAAACAATTTGGCGAAAGAAGTTCATTTGGACCCGCTAATAGATGTATTTCTCGCGCGGCGCGGCCGTGCTCGCGATCTTGTCGGCCACGATCACCGGCTCGGGATAATCACCGTAATCGATTCCGTCGTCGCCCACACTCTTCGCCCGCGGCCGAAAATGGACAACGCCGGTGACCTTTAGCCAGCTCATCTCGCGCAGCTGCGCTGACTTTCGATCGGTTTGAATCTTGACTGCGGCCGGCATCATGTCGGCCGCACAAC
>JBAQJG010000361.1:0-1737 GCA_049300145.1 Chthoniobacterales bacterium
GAATATGCGAGACCGTCTCCCATCGTCAGAACATTAACTTGAACGTACCTTTCCCCTACGCGAGGCTAAATTGTGGCATGCTTGACTTCTAACAATGTTGCCAGTAGTCGGTCTGGTACGCTCTCGACTATGCTTGTACGACCCAGCGGGGCAAATCCCTCAAATAATTTTTTCGCGCACGGACTCGACGCGAAAACGAATCCATCATACGATGTGGTCTCGTTATCAAAGTCGCTTGACACCTCCAGGACGTAACCTACCCTTTCAATCTCACTGACGATTTTCGTGTGTAATTCCTGCGAATGAGTTGATATAAATAAGTGGTCAATGCGGCATCCTTTTAAACTATTTTGGCACCCTTCAAGCATCTGCGCTTCGTAACCCTGGATATCGGCGTGCAAAATATCGAGGTGATCCATCGAGCGGCTGCTAAGAAACTTATCGATTTCCAGCTGGCCATGCCCCACAAAAGATTCAATAAACTCCCCCTCGTAGCCGTTTCGATCAAAATTCCTGACGCCAGATAAAAAGTTGGCGGGGTCAGGTTCGACCAAGATTGTTGTCGACTTTGGTCGCAATTTCTTTAACCACATCGAATAATGACCCCAATAGGCGCCAAGTTCAATCATCAGGGGTGTTTCTGGAAGGTTTTTCAGCAGTTCTTGAAAAACATATTCTTCCAATGGTTCGTGAACGCCCCGATTTAATACTAACAACTCGCTGAACTTTCCATAATAAGCGCCAGCGCCATCAAACGGGACAATATTACCGTTATGCAAATAAACCTCATTCTTCTCGACAACCCCGGCTAATGGAACTTTGTGGATAAGCAGGTTCAGGGGATCAGAGATCACCTCCCTAAACCGGCCGAGAATATCGTCGGGAGTGGATTTCAAAGGTATCATGACGAAGTTCCGCGATGAAAGCGTCAGGGGTCTGTTTAGAGGGTCTAGCCCCAATACTGTTCAGTTAACCTCGCGCTTGCCATCGCGGCCAGCGCCGCCCTCAGCGTATTGTTGATCCTCCCTGCGACTGCTGGGGCGCAACAGCGCCCGCCGATCGTCGAGAAGCTCGCCAAGACTTATGGTCTCGAGTCGTTCGGGCAAATCGAAGCGATCCGCTATACCTTCAACGTACAGTCCCCAGGACGCGATCTCTCTCGATCATGGATTTGGGAGCCCAAAACCGACCAGGTCACCTATGAGGGGAAAGATAAGTCGGGCAAGCCGGTGAAGGTTACGTACCTGCGTTCTCAGCTCGGGAGTCAGTCGGCCGAGGTAAAGGAGGACATCGATCAGGGCTTCCTAAATGATAATTATTGGCTCATCCTGCCATTTCATATTGCTTGGGACACCAGCGCTACAGTGGAAGATGCCGGCATGCAGAAATTGCCGCTGGGCAATGGTTCCGCCGAAAAGGTCGTCGTGAAGTACCCTTCCGGCGGCGGCTATTCGCAGGGTGATACCTGGGAACTCTATGTCGGCCCCGACGGTCGCATCGAAGAGATGGGCTATCACGCGGGAGGACCGGTCAAGCATGACGTCATTGCGACCTGGGCTGACTACAAGAAAGCGGGACCGCTGCTCGTCTCACTGGAGCACCGCGCAACAAACAACGGCCAGCCGGCGCACGTTTTCTTCTCGAATGTGGCCGTCAAGCTGGTGGGGTCAAACACCTGGCTGGACGCGCAATAAGCGGAGGGGTCTCCAATGAAACACGATCCGATCTCCGACGTCC
>JBAQJG010000362.1:0-2403 GCA_049300145.1 Chthoniobacterales bacterium
CATTCGCAGCGTCCGCAGGTGTGTTGCACCCAGGGCACGCCGACGCGATCGCCCGACTTGCGCGTCGTGACACCGGGCCCAACCGCAACGATTTCGCCGACCGGCTCGTGGCCGAGTGTGCGCGGGAAGTCGCCGGGCAATTCACCGCGCGTCTGATGCACGTCCGTGTAACACATCCCGCTGGCGCGGATTTTGATGAGCACCTGGTTTTCACCGGGCTCCGGCATCTTGATTTCCTTTACTTCCCAGTTGCTGTTCGCGGAAGGAACAATTGCTGCTTTCATGTTTTTCCTTTAGTTTGTTCGAACGTTAACTAGTTCTGAACCTGCGCTGATCAAAAAGCTACAGAGAATCTGGCCTGCGGTCGTCACCCTAGCTAGATTGCCTCATGCAGCTAAAGTAACCTTGCTTTTGCTCGGAAGAATCACGAAACTTTTCTTAATACGCTCTGGGGTGGTTCCCAACGTAGTACACTGACGCGACGGTTGCTGTGCTCTACCAAGACGCGGCATCTGGGTTGTCAAGAAAAGGCGCTGGACACCAGTTCAGCGCCTTTTTCAACAAGGCCGCATTGTTGCTACGCCTGGCCGTCAGGCTCATCCTCGATGTTCAGGTCTGCATCCGTGAGTTTTTCTATAGCCGCGAACGCTTCCTCGACTGCATCATCAGTCTTAAGTCGCATGGTTACTGACTCGATGTCCCTTCCATCGGCGCCAATAGACGTGGCTTGGTGATTCGCGAACTTATCAAAAAAGATTTCCGCCTTTGGCCCACGAATCCGGATTGTCCCGATCGACCACTCTAAAAGCAGTGTGTCGCGCTCAAAACGTGCGTGGTCGAGGTGATGGAAAATAAACCCCCAACACGTTCCATCATCGGTTCGGAATCGTACAATCGGCGAGCTGGCTTCTTCCCAGGCTTGCGACGCACGCTTAGTCGAGTACCTATCGGCAAACGAGTTATCGCTGTTATCGCTCATAAAACTCTCGTTGTTCGCCGCCAGGCGTGCGACGCGAGCAGCTGCGCGTCTCATCAAGCAAGGGCCTGCGCGTTTCCAGAAGTCGTTCCCTCTGCTTCTCTACGGCTTGTTCGATCCGCTCTTGGAGTCTTCGCGCCTGGTCCGGCGATAACTCAGGATACCGGGCTGCAAGACGCTGTTGCAACTGCTCCTCGAACCGTCGCAATGCCGGCATCTCTATAGCGCCTCTCGGGCCAGACGTTGCTCCATAACGCTCCATGAGCGTTTGCACCCGAGTTTCGATCTCGCCTTTTTGTTCCGCACTCGGATTCGGATAACGCTCCTTAAGGCGTTCCCGCAGCAGTGTTTCGTACCGCTCGGCTTCTCTCCTGCGTAGCTCCTCCGCTTGCTCCCTGGCCCTTTCGGCAAACGTCTTTGCTTGGTTACTCGATGGCATACACTTTATCGTTCTGCACTCTTAGTTGATGTCTCTGCCTACGACCGGTTCAACGCCGACTGGCCTTCGCTCATCCAGATTAGTCAGCCGATCCCAATACCGCCGACCCGCCTCTTGAATTCTTTTGCTCAGCACGCGTTCCAATCCCGGTGTCAAATCACGCCCAAGCTTCCGGGTAGCTCTTTGCAGCAACTCGCTCTCATAGCGCTCGACCAACACCTTCTTGGCGAGGCCCGACTTAGAAGCTGCTTGAATGTTGATTAAAGCTCGGTCAACCAACACTCGTATTTGTGCCTCGATCTTGCTTTTCTGTTCAGGGGAGGGATCCGGATAACGCTCGGCAAATCGGGCCACAAGCTCTCCCTCGTACCGAGCACGGAGCAATTCCAGGTCCGTCTTGTCGGCACGACCGGGCCGCGCATCAATCGCAGCGATAAGCCGCTCCAACGTAGGACCAAATTCACGTCGCTCCAGCTCGGTCAAGTCCGACAAAAGTTGGCGCGCCCGCGCCGCAACATCCTCGCGATGCTTTCCAGAACCAAGGCGGCCCGACCGAAAGAGCCGCGCCAGGATCACTTTGTCGGCATTGCGTTCGTTCTCGCGTGCTTCCTCTCCCTTACGTGCCGCCTCGTCCCGCTCTCGTTGTTTTTCTTCGCGCCGGCGTTGTTGTGTCTCCTTGCGCCGGATCTCATCGCTGCTCGGTTCGACTTCCCCCATGGCCTCGACCGCTGCGGTCCGAATACCAAGGTTCTCCTCAACCGCCTCAAGCAATGCCGCACGGGAATCTGTGAACACCTGCACGTGATTCCGCGCCCGGGACACACCGACGTAGAACATTATCGCCGAAACCAAGTCAATGCTCCGTACCGGAGCCGCGACGAGCACCTGGTCCACCGTTTGCCCCTGGCTTGAATGGCTCGTCACCGCGTACCCTTGATCCAAATGCATCGGCCGGCGCAGATCAAGTTTTGCGCCATTTGTGAGCATC
>JBAQJG010000363.1:0-2995 GCA_049300145.1 Chthoniobacterales bacterium
AAAATTCGAACCAATAAACTCCTTCGCACCCGCCATCAGAATAATAAGTCCCGCTTCGCTCCGGCGACTCGGTGAGATGACAAGCGGCCAGCTTGGCATCGACATCGGAAAATAAAGGTGCAACATCGACGTAAAGTTGTCGCGCCATGTTCTCGACGGTTGGCGGCACGTCAGCAAACGCCGGATTGTCTTCGTTCAGAAATTTGTGGTCGAAACGCTCGTGGACAATTTTCCCGGCGCGCGCCTTGATCTCACTGATATTGATCAGCATTCCAGTGACCGGATCGACCGGGCCGGTAAACACAAAATAGGCGGCGTAGTTGCGCCCGGTGCCATGGCGCGCCTCCGTCTCAGGGCCGAATGCGACCATGTTTTCGCTGTCAGTCCAACGCGAAACAAACAAACGGCGGGAGGCGGAAAATTCGAGGCGCTTGCTGACCGTCAGAAGCATGAAAGATCAAACACGCTGCGGATGATCACGCAAGGTGGATCGGCTTCTCCGAGGACGATGCCAAAAATCGCGGCTTCGCCGCCTGATCACCAACGCGTTGAGGACAACGCGTTCCACCTAAAAGCCATCTCATAAATATGCCGGCCCTGTAGCCACGGCCCTGTGGGCCGTCGATTGCGCCGCGCTCCGAACGACCAAAAAGGCCCCCCAGGGGCGTGGCTACAACATTTATGAGATGGTTTTTTTATTCCTTCAACAGCGAGAGAAACTCCGAACGCGTGCGCGCGTCGTCCTTGAAGGTGCCGAGCAAACAAGAAGTCTTCATGACCGAGTTTTGCTTTTCGACTCCGCGCATCATCATGCAAAGATGTTTTGCCTCCACCACGACCGCAACGCCCGAGGGAGCGAGAGCGTCCATCAGCGCCTCGGCGATCTGAGTCGTAAGGTTCTCCTGAATCTGCAAACGCCGCGCAAAAACATCCACGATGCGCGCTACTTTCGATAGACCGATGACTTTTCCATTCGGAATATAGGCAACGTGCGCGCGACCGATGAATGGGAGCAAATGATGTTCGCACAAGGAATAAAGCTCGATGTCTTTCACGAGAATGATTTCGCTCGCGTCCGAATCGAAAATCGCTCCGTTGATGATTTCCTCGGGGTTCTGTCGATAGCCTTGGGTCAGGAATTCCAGCGCGCGCGCGGCGCGCTCAGGAGTTCTAACCAGACCTTGTCGCCGCGGATTTTCGCCAATCGCTTCGAGCAGATCACGATAAGCTTGCGCAATCGCCGCGAGCTTTTTGTCAGCCAAGCGACTCACCTCGCGTGTGAAGCGCTCGCTCGTGTCGAGATCAGAATTTCGATTTCGCAAAATCGCCAACCTTTACGGCTCACTAATCCAGCCAGCTCTGCGGATATTTCGGATCGTCGAGCGCGAGCGATTCCTCGGTCAACTCGAGGGTGTGTTGAGTGTCGAACATCACCGCAAGCTCTTCGGTACGCGTTGCGTTTTTGCTCGCCATAATCGTCCCCGGGTGTGGGCCGTGCGGGATGCCGCGCGGATGCAGGGTAATCGAGCCGCTCTCGATCCCGCGGCGCGAACCAAAATTACCGCGCACGTAAAATAAAACTTCGTCCGCTTCCACGTTGTCGTGCACCCACGGAATTTTCACCGCTTCCGGATGGGTATCGAGCAGACGCGGAGCGAATGTACAGACAACGTATCCGCGAATTTCAAATGTCTGATGGATCGGCGGCGGTTGATGCACGGTGCCAGTGATCGGCTCAAAGTCCTGCGCGTTGAATGTGAATGGATAGAGATAACCGTCCCAGCCGACCGCATCGAAAGGATGATGCGCGAGCGTGACGCGCGTGAAGCGCGGGCCGTCCTTCACCAGAACATCGACATCTTCCTCCTTGTCGATCGTGAGCAACTCGGACGGTGCATGGAGATCGCGCTCTGAATAGGGCGCACCCATTTTAATTTGCCCTTCGTGATTCAAGTAACGTTGCGGAATTCGAACCGGGCCCGCGGATTCGAGGATGAGATAATCTTCCTCTTCAACCTTGTTCGGCACGATCCGGTAAGTGATGCCGCGGGGGATGACGATGTAATCTTCCGCGCGGTAAGCCAGTTTTCCAAAAACGGTTTCGACGACACCGCCGCCGTGGAAAACGAAGATAATTTCATCAGCGCCGCCGTTTTTGTAATACTCGAACTTGTCGTACGCTTTCGCCGGTTTCGCGCGATATGCGGTCATGTCTTGATTGAACAACATCGGAATGCGGCTGGTGTAGAGATCGCCGCGACGCGGAATGGTCGCCGTCTTCAAATGATGGTGGCGCAGCGGACTGTCAGTGACTTTTTTCGGTTCCCAATGTTTGATCAACTCGACGTTGCGCACGCGCGTGGGCGGCCGCAGGTGATACATGATCGAATAAGCCTCATCGAATCCTTGTGTCGTGAAGACGTGCTCGTAAGCGATGCCCTCGTTTTTGTAACTCGGTCCGGCGCCATTGCGATGAAACCAGATATGATGCTTTCTCGGAATCTGACCGAGCTTTTGATAATAGGGCATGTCGATCCTCCTCTTTTAGATTGCGATAAACTCCTCACCCTCCCCTCTCCTCTTTTCTAAGAGGAGAGGCAGAGCAGATTGCCGACTTGTTCGTAAACATCGTTGCTGCGCGCTCTCTTCGCCTCTCCCATCAGCGGGGAGAGGATTACTTGTCGCGCCGTAGCGGAGCGCAGACGGAAGGTGAGGGGTGAACTCTCCTAATCTTTGCATTTACAGATTGCCTCGCGCTTCTTGTTCGCGCTCGAGGGCTTCGAAGAGGGCTTTGAAATTTCCTTTGCCGAAACTCTTTGCGCCTTTGCGTTGGATGATTTCGAAAAAGAGCGTCGGCCTGTCTTCCACCGGTTTGGTGAAAATCTGAAGCAGATAACCTTCGTCGTCTCGATCGACCAAAATGCCAAGCCGCTTCAATGGTTCGAGATCTTCGTCGATATGGCCGACGCGATCGGGGAGCGTGTCGTAGTAACTT
>JBAQJG010000364.1:0-2566 GCA_049300145.1 Chthoniobacterales bacterium
CTCAGACCTATCTCGAAATCAAGGATAAAGCTTTGGCGTTAGAACGCCTCTACGCCGACAACAAAGTAGTGTTACCAAACGGCTGCGATCTCGCCCGGCTCATAGCGGACGCAAAGTCCCTATCCGATCACTGGCTCACGAACCACGCTAAGCTAGACATGACTCTGTTGTGCCGCACAAGCAATCTGAATCGAATTGCAGACATAGTTCTTCACCTGCGGTCAGTGACAGATCGCGCCAAATATCTCACCTTGCTAACGTGTGGCAATCTAGATTCGCTCGACCGGCAGCGATCGACGGCCAAGGATGCCCTTTGGGAACTTGAGCTATGGTCTGAGCTGCGCCGTCACGGCCTCGACGCAGAACTGCAAGAACCTCCCGACATCGTAGTTTCCTTTGAAGGCTTGGAGGTCGGTTTGGCGTGCAAAAAGTTTTACTCGGAGAGACATGTCCAAGATGTTCTTTCAGAGGCCGTGAAGCAAATGGAGTCGCGCTTTGAATTTGCGATTGTGGCAGTCAACCTCGAGGAGCTTCTGCCTGCCGATCAGTTCCTGAGTACTGCAACCCACGAGACTATGGGCAAGTACCTAGACGACTTCAATTCCGATTTCCTCCGTCGCCATGACCGGCATTTTCGGAAGTATCTAGCAACCGGTCGAGTAGTTTCCGTATTAGTATCGACGAGCGTTTTAGCGCACGTACAGCATGGTCGGCCTCCGTTTAACTACGCCCGCCAGTCGATTCATTGGATGATCCCCGGCCTGGAAGCTGAAAAAGAGAAGCAATTGAAAAGGTTCTATGACAAGCTCTTGCCGCCACAACCACTCACCGGATAGTTGTTCACGATAGCTGACAAAAAGTGCATTCCGGAAAAAAGAACGCGCAATGCGCATGAATGGGGTCGAATGCGCATGAATGGGTCGTGTCTATACATCTGACAATTGATACTGTCGACGGCCTTGAGTGCGCACACGAGTTCTAACATCGATCCAAAATGATCGTTCACCTCGTCGACGGAACCTACGAACTCTTCCGTCACTTCTACGGCTTGCGCCGGTTTACCAAAGGCAAGGACCGCGCCTACGGCGCCGTCGTCGGCGTGCTGCAGACCGTCCTCCAAATGATCGAGAACGGCGACACATACCTCGGCGTCGCCACCGACCACGTGATCGAGTCGTTTCGCAATCGGCTTTGGGCGGACTACAAGACCGGCGCCGGCATCGAGCGCGCGCTGCTCGCGCAATTTCATCCGCTCGAGAAGGCGCTTGCGGCGATGGGCGTTGTCGTCTGGCCGATGATCGAGCTCGAAGCCGATGATGCGCTCGCGTCGGCCGCGCATCTCGCGTCGAAGGACAAGAAGGTGCAGAAAGTCGCCATCTGGACGCCCGATAAGGATCTGGCGCAATGCGTGCGAGGTACGCGCGTGGTGCAGATCGATGGCCGGCGCAAAACGATTCGCGATGCGGCTGGGGTGCGCGAAAAGTTCGGCATCAGCCCGCAGCTCATTCCAGACCTGCTCGCGCTCGTGGGCGATGCGGCCGACGGCTACCCCGGCATCACTGGAATCGGCGCCAGGAATGCCGCCCAGCTTTTGAACCGCTACGGTCAGATCGAAAACTTCCCGTCAAACGTTCTCGGCAAACAGCGCAAGCTTGCGCTCCTCTTCAAGAAGCTCGCGACGCTGCGCACCGATGCGCCACTCTTTAAGAAAGTCGAGACGCTGCGCTGGCGAGGTGCGACACCGGGATTCGCGAAGTGGGCGAAGCGAATGAAAGCGTCGCGGCTGCTCGAGCGTTGCGAAAAGGCCGCGGCAGCACTGTAGAGGCGCTTGTGCCAAGCGCCTAACCGCCGAACAGGTGCTTGGCACAAGCACCTCTACATCTCAGACTTTCGCGTAAACTTCGGCGCCTTTGTTTGCGAACTCCTTCGCCTTAGCTTGCAGCCCCGATTCGAGCGCTTCCGCTTCGGCTAGCCCTTGCTCTGCTGCGTACTTGCGAACGTCTTCAGTAATCTTCATCGAACAAAAGTGGGGACCGCACATTGAACAGAAATGCGCGGTCTTCGCGCCTTCTTGCGGCAAGGTCTCGTCGTGAAAAGAACGCGCGGTCTCGGGATCGAGCGACAAATTAAATTGGTCCTCCCATCTGAACTCGAAACGGGCTTTGGAAGTCGCGTTGTCGCGGTATTGCGCGCCGGGATGGCCTTTCGCTAAATCGGCGGCGTGCGCGGCGATTTTGTAGGCGATGACGCCGTCTTTGACGTCTTTCTTGTTCGGCAAACCGAGATGTTCTTTCGGCGTGACGTAGCAAAGCATGGCGCACCCATACCAGCCGATCATGGCCGCGCCGATTGCGCTGGTGATGTGATCGTAGCCCGGCGCGATGTCGGTGGTGAGCGGGCCGAGAGTGTAGAACGGCGCTTCGTCGCACCACTCGAGTTGTTTCTCCATGTTCTCCTTAATCATGTGCATCGGAATGTGGCCCGGGCCTTCGTTCATCACTTGCACATGTTGTTTCCAGGCGCGCTGGGTCAGTTCGCCTTGCGTGTATAACTCGGCGAACTGGGC